>JADZGG010000385.1 GCA_020854015.1 Flavobacteriales bacterium | reverse complement strand
TTCTGCTGGGGCCTGTGCTACCTGCCACGTCTTTCGGGCAACACACCGACCTGGTTGAGCACCGATCCCATCGCCATGACCCCGCAACAGGAGGTGGACAATTTCCATGCTTATTACAAGCCGGAGGGGAACGCGGCCTATTGCTGCTTCCAATATGTATGGTTCGACGTGAACAACCAGTCCGACAGTGTCTGGGTGAACATTTGCTTTGACACCCAGACCTTCACCGGCGTGCAGGAGGTGGAAGCCACGCCTTCGCTGAGCGCCTACCCCAACCCTGTGGCCGGCGGTGATGTCACCTTCACTTACGATGTGGCCGGTGGCGTCGGCGGCGCCCAGTTGGTCCTTTATAACGCCCTCGGTGAGCGTGCCGTGGTGCGTTCGGTGAGCACGAGCAACGGGCGCGCCACGGTCCCAACGGCCAACCTGGCCCCCGGCGTGTGGTTCGCAGCGTTGGAACAGAACGGTCGTATGATCGCCACCCGTCGTCTGGTTGTGGGGCGCTAAGCATACGTCTCCTTAAGGAATTGAGCCAGCTTGGGTACGCCCAAGCTGGCTTTTTCCTTCCAGTGAGTGAAGCGCGTGCCTTGGGTGGCGACCTCGTTCGGGTCCACAAGGTGGATCGGCGAACGGGTCGGTGCGCTGTGCACAAGTCCGGCCGCTGGATACACTTGCAGCGAAGAACCGACCACGACAAGCACGTCGGCTTGGGCCACGAGGGCTGCGGCCGGCATCAGCTGGGGAACCTCTTCTCCGAACCAAACGATGTGCGGGCGAAGCTGGGAACCCCTAGGACATTTGTCACCCGGGCGAAGGTGCGGACCGTTCAACGGGATCACCATGGAAGGTTCGACCGTGCTGCGGGCCTTGAGGATCTCTCCATGAAGGTGCAAGACCTGGGAGCTGCCCGCCCGTTCATGCAGGTCGTCGATGTTCTGGGTCACCACTTGCACTTGGAAGATGTCTTCCAAAGCGGCGATGGCGGTGTGCGCGGCGTTGGGCCTGGCGTTCAGCACCTGTTCGCGCCGCAGGTCATAGAAGTGCAGCACCCGCTCGGGGTGGCGGGCCCACGCTTCGGGGGTGGCCACATCCTCGATGCGGTATTGTTCCCAGAGCCCATCGCTGTCGCGGAAGGTACGTAAGCCGCTCTCGGCGCTTACGCCGGCACCGGTGAAGAAAACGATGCGGGTGCGTGACATGGAGGCGAAGTTCGGTCACTGGATCCGTCTTCAGGACCTTCCCCATGTGGTGGTCTTAATGGGATCTTTATCTTGCCCACCCTTTTCAAAACCCCGCGCCGCATAGCCCAATCTCTACACGCCCTCCTTTGACCTGAACGGAGGGGCCCATGATGATCGAAAGTCTGCGCGGTGAGCTCATTGAGAAAGCGCCGGACCATGCTGTGGTGGAATGCCATGGTGTGGGCTACCTCGTGCACATCTCAGCCAACACCTTCGGCGACCTGCCGGAGCGTGGCCCATGCCGCCTGTTCATCCATTACACGGTGAGCGTGGATGTGCGCAGCGGCTCCAGTGAACACCGGCTTTCCGGTTTCGCGAACGCGGAGGAACGTCACCTTTTCCGCCAACTCATCGAAGTGCAGGGTGTGAGCGCCACCATCGGTATGTTGATCCTGGGTGCCATGCGGGCCGATCAGCTTCGTATGGCCATCATGAACGGTGACGAAGGTGCTTTGAAGCGCATCAAAGGCATCGGCCCCAAGTTGGCGCAACGGATCCTTGCGGACATGAGCGGGCGCCTGGCCAACGAGCCGATCCAGCGGCTGGTGGCCTCTGGTGGCATGGGCAATACCCTCAAGGTCGAGGCGTTATCGGCACTGGTCACGCTCGGCTTGGACCGAACGAAGGCCGAACGGACCCTGCAAGGCATCCTGAACGATCGGAAGGCGGACCCACCGGAACTGGAAGAACTCATCCGACTGACGCTGAAGAACCTGTGAGGAAGGAGATCGCGCGAACGGGAGCGGAAAGATCCGCAAGGCGGGCCATTGGTCTGTTGCTACGCATCGCAGCCTTGGTGCTGGTGGTGTGCGTCCTGGATGTGGCCGTTGCAGAGGGTGCAATGTATGAGGAACTGTTCCTCCAACAGGTCGATTCCCCCCAGATCGACCTGCCCTACCCGATCGTGGACCCCCCCAACCCCGGTGACCAGAACACCGGCACCATCGATCTGCAGAACCCCGCCAACATCCAGAACAACGTGGTGTACGACCCGGCCACCGGCCAGTACATCATGCAGAGCACCGTCGGCGAGGATGGTTTCGACTACCGCCCGCCCATGAGCATGTCGCTTGAGGAATACCTCAACTACGACATGGAGAAGAACATGAAGACCTATTGGCTGGACAAGAAGGACAAGGACAGCGAGCGGGCCACCAAGAACCTGATCCCCACCCTGAAGGTGCGGAGTGAGGCCTTCAACAGGATCTTCGGTGGGGACCAGATCGAGATCCGCCCCAATGGTTCCGCAGAGGTCACCTTCGGCCTCAACATCAGCAAGACCGAGAACCCACGGATCCCGATCCAACAGCGCAAGATCACCACCTTCAACTTCGATCAGCGCATCCAGCTGAACCTCGTCGGTAACATCGGCGACAAGCTGAAGATCAACACCAACTACAACACCGAGGCCACCTTCGACTTCGAGAACCAGGTGAAGCTGGACTACACCGGCCACGAGGACGAGATCATCCAGAAGATCGAGGCCGGTAACGTGAGCCTTCCGCTGCAAGGCCAGCTGATCCAAGGCAGCCAGAGCCTCTTCGGCCTCAAGACCCAATTGCGCTTCGGTAAGCTTACGGCCACGGCCATCTTCAGCCAGGAGAAGGGCCAACGCACGAACGTGGCGGTGGCCGGCGGAGCGCAGACCACCAACTACGAGATCAAGTCGGACGAGTACGAGGCGAACAAGTACTACTTCCTGAGCCACTACTACCGCGACCGCTATGAAGGTGCGCTGGAGCCCATGCCCACGGTGGCCAGCGGCGTGCAGATCACCCGTATCGAGGTCTGGGTCACCAACACGCGCTTCGACTTCGAGCAGAACAGGAACATCGTCGCCTTCACGGACCTTGGCGAGGATGCCAGTGCGGCCGCGGCGGCCGCCAACAAGGTGAGCCCGGACCTTGTGGCGAACGGCTTCCTGTTGGATGGTTCCGGCACCGAAGCAGCGAACGGGGCCAACAACCTCTTCAATAATATGGTGACCAACAGCGGGGTCACCGGGTTCACCAGCGCCACACAGACCCTGCAGAACCTCGGACTGGTGGCCGCACGCCACTACGAGAAGGTGGAGAGCGCACGCCTGCTGCAGCCCAACGAGTACACCTACAACCAACGCCTCGGCTTCATCGGCCTGAACCAGAACCTCAACAACGATGAGGTTCTGGCCGTTGCCTATCAGTACACCCTGAACGGACAGACCTACCAAGTGGGTCAGTTCAGCACGGACGTGGCCGCGCCCACCGCACTGATCCTGCGTCTGTTGAAGCCCACCATCACCAACCCACGCCTGCCGCTGTGGGACCTGATGATGAAGAACGTGTACTCCTTGGGCGCGTTCCAGGTGAACCCGGACAATTTCCTCCTGAACCTGTTGTACAACAACCCCACGACAGGCGTTGACATCAACTATGTACCCCGTTCGCCCATTGATCAGATCCCGCTGATCCAAGCCTTGGGCATGGACCGCCTCGATCCACAGAACGCGCGCAACCCCGATGGCGCCTTCGACTTTGTGGACAACGCCGCCACGGTGGGCGGTACCATCAACAGCCAGAACGGCCGCATCTTCTTCCCGGTGCTGGAGCCCTTCGGCAGCTACCTGGACAGACAACTTCAACAGGATCCCGCGAACACCCCCGCCATTCGAAGCAACATCGTGTTCCAGGTGCTCTATGACAGCACGAAGACCGCCGCGCAGAACCAGCCGGAGCTGAACCGGTTCAAGCTGAAAGGAAGCTACCGCAGTGCCAGCAGCGACGTGATCAGCCTGAACTCCGTGAACATTCCACAGGGCTCCGTGAGCGTGACAGCAGGTGGGGTGAAGCTGGTGGAGAACCAGGATTACACCGTGGACTACAACCTGGGCCGCGTGAAGATCCTGAACCAGGGCATCCTGGAGAGCGGCACACCCATCAACGTGTCCTTGGAGAGCAACTCGCTCTTCAGTATCCAGACCAAGACGCTCGCCGGTGCGCGCTTCGACTACCGGGTGAACAAGGACATCTCCCTTGGCGGCACGATCATGAACCTGTACGAGCGGCCGCTTACACAGAAGGTGAACGTGGGCGACGAGCCCATCCGCAACACCATTCTTGGTGTGGACGGTACGTGGAAGACCGAGAGCAACTTCGTGACCAACCTGGTGGACAAGCTGCCGTTCTATGCTACCAAGCAGGCCAGCGCCGTGGACGCCAGCATGGAGGCCGCCTACCTGATCCCTGGCCATAGCAGGGCCATCGGTAATGCAGGCACCAGCTATATCGACGACTTCGAGGGTAGTGTGAACACCATCGACATGCGCCAGCAGAGCCTGTGGTTCCATTCTTCCATACCGCAAGGCCAGGACGACCTCTTTCCCGAGGGCAGCCTCATCAACGACCGCGATGCCGGTCGCCGTCGCGCGTTGCTCGCTTGGTACGTGATCGATCCGCTCTTCTTCCGCGACAACAACATCAAGCCGGCCAACATCACCGCCGACATCCAGAGCGATCACCGCATGCGCCAGGTATTGGAGCAGGAGGTGTTCCCCAATCGGCAGCTTGCATCCGGCACGCCTCCCAACATTCCCGTGCTCGACCTTTCCTACTACCCGAGCGAGCGTGGACCCTACAACTTCGCCACCACCGGTCTGGAACCGAACGGTCGCATCTCCGACCCCAACGGCAGTTGGGCGGGCATCACCCGGCGTGTGAACACCACCGACTTCGAGGCCAGCAACATCGAGACCATCCAGTTCTGGCTGATGGACCCCTTCAACCCCACAGTGGGCAACAGCGAAGGAGTGCCAGCGAGCAACGAGGACAGCCAGAACAGCACGGGTGGTGAGTTCTGGATCAACTTGGGCAACATCAGCGAGGATGTGATGCGCGACAGCCGGAAGTTCTTCGAGAACGGTCTGCCCAAGGACCTCAACGACGCGGCGCAGGCCACCGCCACCACCGATTGGGGCGTGGTGCCCACCACCCAGAGCGTGGTGAACGCCTTCGCCATCAATCCCGATGCCAACAGCTACAAGTTCCAGGACGTCGGTATCGATGGATTGAGCAGCGTGCAGGCCGACCTCAGCGGTCGCACCGAGCAGCTCTTCTATGCGGACTACCTCACCAATGTGGCCGCCGCCGTTACCGATCCGGGTGCCTTCGCCGCGATCCAGGCCGATCCCAGCGCGGATGATTACCGCTTCTTCCGCGGAACCTTCGCCGACAACAACGACCTCGACATCCTGGAGCGCTACAAGTACTTCAACGGTACCGAAGGCAACAGCGTCACCGATGAGGACAACGCGGAGGATTATCCCACGCAGAGCACCACCCTGCCGAACACCGAGGACATCAACCAGGACCAGAACCTGGCCGAGACCGAGAGCTACTTCCAGTACAAGATCTCGCTGAAGCCGCAGGACATGGTGGTGGGGCGCAACTTCATCGTGGACCGTGTGGAAGGCACCGCCAACACGCCCAACGGGCCCAAGTCTGTCTACTGGTACCAGTTCAAGGTGCCCATCCGTCAACCGGAGAAAGTGGTGAACGGCATCCAGGATTTCCGGAGCATCCGTTTCATGCGCCTGTTCATGACCGGCTGGGCGCAGGAGGCCGTGCTTCGTTTCGCCCGTCTCGAATTCATCCGGGGAGAGTGGCGCAAGTACAACTTCAGTTTGGAGACACCCGGTGAGAGCATCGGCGGTGACCCCGATCAGACCACGTTCAGTGTGGCCGCTGTGAACATTGAGGAGAACGGTCGCAGGGTGCCGGTGAACTACGTGCTGCCACCGGACATCAACCGGCAGATCGACGTGAGCAGCGCCAACCTGCGCAACCTCAACGAGCAGAGCCTGCAGTTGCGCACCTGCAACCTGCGCGACGGCGATGCACGCGCCGCCTTCCGCAACGTGAGCTTCGACATCCGCAGCTACAAGAAGCTCCGCATGTACATCCACGCGGAGACCGCCGACATCACCGACCCCATCGCTTATGGTGACGTGAGCGTGTTCGTGCGACTGGGCAACGACTACGAGAACAACTACTACGAGTACGAGGTGCCTGTTGTGCCTTCCACCTTCTACAACAATGACCCGTACAACGTTTGGCCCGAGGCGAACAACATGATCATCGAGTTCGCCAAGCTCAATGACATCAAGATCCAGCGGGACCAGGCGGGATTCCCGAAGAATTTCCGGTACGAAGGCGCCGATGGCGACCGTCGGGTGTTCGTGAAGGGCAATCCAAACCTGAGCCAGATGCGCACGGTGATGATCGGCATCCGCAACCCCAAGAAGGATGGTGAGGAGGCCAACCCGTGGCGCGCGGATGATGGTCAGCCCCAGTGTGTGGAGGTCTGGGTGAACGAGCTCCGACTGACGGACTTCGACCAGCGAGGTGGTTGGGCCGCATTGGCCCGGGTGAACGCCCAACTCGCCGACCTGGGTTCCGTCAGCGTGGCCGGCAACTACAGCACCCCGTTCTGGGGAAGCATCGACAAGCGGGTGAGCGAACGCCAACGCGATACCCGGTATGGGGTGGACCTTTCCGCCAACCTCGAACTCGGTAAGTTCCTGCCCGAAGCGAGCAACGTGAGGGTCCCCATGTACGTGGGTTATTCCGAACAGGTCATCAATCCCCAGTTCGACCCCCTGAACCCGGACATCGAGTTCAACGAGGCCACACGCACACTCACACGTGATGAGCGCAAGGAACGCCTCAAGCAGACCCGCACCTACACCCGTCGGCGAAGCATCAACTTCACCAACGTGCGCAAGGACCGCGGGGAAGGAGCCAAGGAACAGTTCTTCGACGTGGAGAACCTCACCTTGTCCTACGCCTATTCCGAGCAAGAGTACTTCGATGTGAACACGGCCTTCGAGA
>JADZGG010000384.1 GCA_020854015.1 Flavobacteriales bacterium | reverse complement strand
GCACCCGGCATCGGACGATCGTCGATTCCGACGGCATCACGACGCGCGTACCGGAGGCTTCCCTGACCGAAGGTCGCAACAAGAGCGGCGGTCGTAACAACCAGGGCAAGATGACCATGCGCTACATTGGCGGTGGTCACAAGCAGCGCTATCGCACGATCGATTTCAAGCGTGACAAGAGCGGCATGACCGCGATCGTCAAGACCATCGAGTACGACCCGAACCGCAGTGCACGTATCGCCCTGTTGTTCTACCCCGATGGCGAGAAGCGCTACATGTTGGCCCCCACCGGATTGAAGGTCGGACAGACCGTGGTGAGCGGTAACGGTGTGCCGCCCGAAGTGGGTAACGCTCTTCCGCTGAGCGAGATCCCCTTGGGCACGCTGGTACACAACATCGAGCTGATGCCCGGCAAGGGTGGCGCGATGGCTCGCAGCGCAGGCACCTTCGCCCAGCTGAACGCCCGCGAAGGCAAGTACGCCACGCTGAAGATGCCGAGCGGTGAGATCCGCATGGTGCTGTGCGCTTGCATGGCCACTGTGGGTACCGTTGGCAACGCCGAGCACATGCTGCAGAGCGATGGCAAGGCAGGCCGCACGCGCTGGCAGGGTCGTCGTCCCCGCACCCGTGCGGTGGCCATGAACCCGGTCGATCACCCGATGGGTGGTGGCGAGGGTCGCGCCTCCGGTGGACACCCACGCAGCCGCAAGGGTCTGCTGGCGAAGGGCAAGAAGACCCGCCACCCGAAGAACACGTCGAGCAAGTTCATCATCGCGCGCCGCAAGAGCAAGGCCGCATCGATCTGATAGAGCACCATGAGCCGTTCACTCAAGAAACCGCCGTTCATCCACTACAAGCTCGCGAAGCGGGTGGAGGACATGCAGAAGTCGGGCAAGAAGGCCGTCCTGAAGACCTGGTCGCGTGCAAGCACGATCAGCCCAGAGTTCGTAGGCCTGACGTTCGCCGTGCACAATGGCAACAAGTTCATCCCCGTGTACGTGACGGAGAACATGGTGGGTCACAAGTTGGGCGAGTTCGCCCCGACCCGCACGTTCCGTTCACACGCTGGCAATAACAAGAGCTAACGATGGGAGCGCGCAAAAAGATCGCCGCTGACAAGCGCAAAGAGGCCATGAAGAGCGTGGCCATCGCCAAGCTGCACGATGTGCCCACCAGCCCTCGCAAGATGCGCCAGGTGGCCGACATCATCCGCGGTGTGGAGGTGGAGAAGGCACTCGCCATCCTCCGCTTCAGCACCCGCCACGCCAGCAAGCCCATGGAGAAGCTCCTCGTGAGCGCCATGCACAACTGGGAGGCGAAGAACGACGGCCAGAAGGCCAGTGATACCAAGCTGGTGGTGCGCACCGTGATGGTGGACGAGAGCACCAGCCTGAAGCGCATGCTTCCCGCTCCTCAGGGTCGCGCGTACCGCATGAAGAAGCGCAGCAACCACGTGACCATCATCGTCGACAAGGCCGAGTAAGAACTACCAATGGGACAGAAAGCACACCCGATCGGACAGCGCCTCGGCTTCATCAAGGGCTGGGACAGCAACTGGTATGGCGGTAACGACTACGGTGACAAGCTCGCCGAGGACGAACGCATCCGCCAGTACCTCTTGACCCGCCTGAAAAAGGCGAGCGTGGCCAAGATCGTCATCGAGCGTACCCTGAAGCTCGTCACCGTTACCATCAACACGGCCCGCCCCGGTGTCATCATCGGCAAGGGTGGTGCGGAAGTGGATAAGCTGCGCGAGGAACTGAAGAAGTTCACGGGCAAGGATGTTCAGATCAACATTTTCGAGATCAAGCGTCCTGAGCTCGATGCCCGCCTGGTGGCTGAGAGCATCGCCCGCCAGCTGGAAGGCCGTATCAGCTTCCGCCGTGCCATGAAAATGGCCGTTGCGAGCAGCATGCGCATGGGTGCCGAAGGCATCAAGGTGCAGGTGAGCGGCCGACTGAACGGTGCGGAGATCGCCCGGGTGGAGAAGTACCGCGAGGGCCGCGTGCCCCTGCACACCCTGCGTGCCGACATCGATTTCGCGATCGTCGAAGCGCACACCAAGATGGGGCGGATCGGCGTGAAGTGCTGGATCTGCCGTGGTGAGGTGTTCGGCAAGCGTGACCTGAGCCCGAATGTTGGACAGGCCAAAGGCGGACCCGGTGGGACCCGCATGGGTGCCGATCGTCCGGAGCGTCGTGGCGGTGGTGGTGACCGTCGTGGTCCAGGTGGTGGTGATCGTCGCGGCCCAGGCGGTGGCGACCGTCGCGGCCCGGGTGGCCCAGGTGGTGACCGTCGCGGTCCTGGAGGTGGAGGAGAACGTCGTGGTCCTGCCGGTGGCGGTGGTCGCGGAGGAAACAACCGTAACAACTAAGAGCCATGTTGCAACCGAAGCGCAGCAAGCGCCGCAATATGCACAAGGGCCGCATGAAGGGCATGGCCCAGCGCGGTCACCGTGTCGCCCTTGGATCCTTTGGTCTGAAGGCCCTGGAGAGCGTATGGCTCACCGGTCGCCAGATCGAAGCCGCCCGAGTCGCGCTGACCCGTCACATGAAGCGTGAAGGTCAGGTGTGGATCAAGGTGTTCCCGGACAAGCCGGTGACCAGCAAACCCGCCGAAGTGCGAATGGGTAAGGGCAAAGGTTCCCTTGACCATTGGGTGGCCGTATGCCATGCCGGTCGCATCATCTTCGAAGCCGACGGTGTGCCGATGGAGACCGCGAAGGAGGCCCTGCGCCTTGCCGCCCAGAAGCTGCCGATCAAGACCAAGTTCGTTGTCCGTGAGGATTACGACGGTCAATAAGCATAGCGAGCCATGAAGAAGAAAGGAACCGACCTGAACGAGCTCACGCTCCAGGAACTGCAGGACAAGCTGCAGGACGAGCGCTCCACGCTGACGAAGCTGCGCTTCAACCATACTGTGAGCCCGATCGAGAACCCGATGCAGCTGCGCGCCAAGCGCAAGGAACTGGATCGCATCCTTACCGAGCTGCGCAAGCGCGAGCTCGCCAACACCAAATGACCAGCGCTATGGAACGCAACCTCAGGAAAGAGCGCGTCGGCATCGTGACGAGCGACAAGATGGACAAGAGCATCACCGTGGTGGTGGAGCGTCGAGTGATGCACCCCAAGTACGGCAAGTTCGTTAAGCTGTCCAGCAAGTTCATGGCTCACGACGAGAAGGAGGAGGCCAACGTGGGCGACACCGTTCGCATCATGGAAACACGCCCTGTGAGCAAGAGCAAGCGCTGGCGCCTCGTGGAGGTGGTGGAGCGTGCCAAGTAAACCGGAACACCGAGAGAAGCCATGATCCAACAGGAATCACGACTGAACGTAGCGGACAATAGCGGCGCCAAAGAGGTGCTCGTGATCCGCGTGCTGGGCGGTACCAAGCGCCGCTATGCCGGTGTGGGCGATACGGTGGTGGTGACCATCAAGGCCGCCATCCCAAACGGTAGCGCCAAGAAGGGCACTGTGAGCAAGGCCGTGGTGGTGCGTACCGCCAAGGAATTGCGCCGCAAGGACGGAAGCTACATCCGTTTCGATGACAATGCTGTGGTGCTGCTGGACGCGGCCGGCGAAATGCGGGGTACCCGCATCTTTGGTCCGGTGGCCAAGGAGCTCCGTGAGAAGAAGTTCATGAAGATCATTTCCCTGGCCCCCGAGGTGCTTTAAGTCAGCGCGAGCCATGCAGAAGAAGACACACATCAAGAAAGGCGACCTCGTCAAGGTGCTCGCCGGTGAGGACCGCGCCAAGGAAGGCCGCGTGCTCGAGGTGGATCGCGAGAAGAACCGCGCCATCGTAGAGGGCCTCAACATCAACAAGAAGCACTCCAAGCCCACGACGGCGAACCCTCAGGGCGGCATCGTGGAGAAGGAGGGCCCCATCCACATCAGCAACCTGATGCTCATCGATCCGAAAGGCGGCAAACCCACTCGCGTGGGCCGCAAGATGGAGAAGGGCGGAAAGTTGGTCCGTATCAGCAAACGCACCGGTGAGGTGATCAAGTGATGAAGACCTATCAACCAAGGCTTCGTGCCGCATACAGCGCTGAAGTGGCGCCCGGTCTGATGAAGGAGTTCAAGTACAAGAGCTCCATGCAGGTCCCCCGTCTGTTGAAGATCAGTGTGAACCAGGGTCTGGGAAGCGCCGTGGGCGACAAGAAGCTTGTCGAGAACGCGGTGTCCGAAATGACCATGATCACCGGTCAGAAAGCGGTACAGACCGTCTCCAAGAAGGACATCAGCAATTTCAAGCTGCGCAAAGGCATGCCCATCGGCGCGCGTGTCACGCTGCGCGGCGACAAGATGTATGAGTTCCTGGACCGTTTGATCGCCGTGGCCCTGCCCCGTACCCGTGACTTCCGCGGTGTTCAGGCAAAAGGCTTCGACGGACGTGGCAATTTCACATTCGGCGTGAAAGAGCAGATCATTTTCCCGGAGATCGACATCGACAAGACCCCGAAGATCACGGGTATGGACATCACCTTCGTGACGACGGCCAAGACCGATGCGGAAGCGAAAGCGTTGCTGACCGCCTTCGGCTTCCCATTCTCCGACAAGAAATAACCGAACAGACCCAGATCCAATGGCCAAGGAATCCATGAAAGCCCGCGAGCGTAAGCGCGCCAAGATGGTGGAGAAGTACGCCGCCAAGCGTGCCGCGCTGAAAGCTGCCGGTGATTGGGAGGGCTTGCAGAAGCTCCCCGCGAACAGCAGCTATGTGCGTATGCACAACCGCTGCATGATCAGCGGCCGTCCTAAGGGCTATATCCGCCAGTTCGGCATTTCTCGGAACATGT
>JADZGG010000383.1 GCA_020854015.1 Flavobacteriales bacterium | reverse complement strand
TCCGGATGGGTCCTGCAGGGTCTGACCTGTCGCTCTTTCAAGGCAATTGGCGGGGGGGGTCTGCCGTTCGAGGGGTGAAAAATGCCGACCTTTGGTGGACCCATGATGCGTTCCATCCGCTTGCTTATGTTGCTGTTCGGCCTGTTGGTCGGCGGCGGCGCTTGGGCCACGCACAACCAAGCGGGTGAGATCCTGGTGTGCTATTCGGGAGTCGTTCCTGGTGGGCTGCTCTATGAGGTCACCATCATCACCCACACCAAGACCAGTTCACCGGCGGACCGTCCGGAGTTCATTGTGGACTGGGGCGATGGTTCGGGTCTGGACACGATCGCGCGTGACAACATCATCTTCAACATCGCGCCCGATGTGCAGAAGAACTTCTACACGGAACAGCACGTCTACCCCGGCCCTGGTGTGTACCTCCTTCAATACATCGACCCGAACCGGATCGAAGGCGTGGTGAACATCCCGAACTCGGTGGACGTGCCCATGTGCGTGCAGACCGAGCTCATCATCAGTGTGGCCGGGAACAACTGTTCGCCCAGCTTCCTCAATTCCCCGATCCAGAATGCCTGCCTGGGTCAGTGCTGGTACCACAACCCGGGTGCCTATGACACGGATGGCGACAGCCTCTCCTTCGAACCACGGGTCTGTCTGGGTGCCGATCTGGACAACGATGGGGATGGCGATCCGATCCCCGGGTATCTCTACCCGGACCAAGTAGGTCCAGGAGCGAACAACCAGTACGACATCGACCCGTCCACGGGCACGATCAGCTGGTGCGCACCACAGGTGCAGGGCGTGTACAACATTGCGTTCGCTGTGATGGAATGGCGCAAGATCAACGGGGTGTGGGTGAACATCGGTTGGGTGATGCGCGACATGCAGGTGATCGTCGGCCCTTGCAACAACCAGCCACCCAACATTACTGATCTGAACGACACCTGCGTCACCGCCGGCACGCAGCTCACGGTGAACGTTTCGGCCACCGACCCGAACACCACGCAGACCATCTCGCTCTCGGCCATCGGTGGCCCCGTGATCATTTCACCGAACCCGGCGACCTTCGTAAGTTCTCCCGGTGTTGGCTCCGCTACCGGAGTGCTCACTTGGAATACCGTCTGTGCTCACGTTCGCCAGCAGCCTTACCAAGTGTTGTTCAACGCCGAGGACAATGACAGTCCGGTCGAACTGGAAGATTTCGAGAGCATGTTCATCACCGTGGTGGCACCGCCGCCGCAGAACCCCACGGCCACGCCCGATGGCAGCATCATGCAGCTGGCCTGGAGCTATCCCAACAACTGCAATAACGCGTCGGGCTACCTCATCTACCGTCGCCAGGGCTCCTTCGGTTTCGTGCCGGACAACTGCGAACTTGGCGTGCCAGCGTACACAGGCTACCAGCTCATCGCCAGCACCAACGGCTTTGGTAACACCACCTATGCGGATCAAGGTCTGGCCTTCGGCGTTACGTATTGCTACATGATCGTGGCCGTGTTCCCCGACGGTGCGCAGAGCTATGCCAGCGTGGAGTTCTGCAACCTGCTGAAGCGTGAGGTGCCGATCATGACCAAGGTGAGCGTTGATGTGACCGATGCAACGGCCGGCGTTGACAGTGTGCAGTGGAGCAATGCCTTCGATCTGGATACCACGCAATACCCTGGCCCCTATCAGTTCAAGCTTTACCAAGGGGCATCGTACGCCACGGCGAACACGCTGATCCACACCAGCACTTTGCATCCTTTCCTTGAGCACCCGGACACCACCTTCGTCCACAACAACATCAACACGGTGGCTTCGCCGAACGCCTACCGTGTTGAGCTGTACTACGACAATGGCGCACAACTGGTGGGCTCGGGCAACACAGCCTCTTCCGTATTCCTGGTACCTGATCCGAACGATGAGCAGGTCACGCTGAACATCACCTACAACACACCTTGGGTCAACGACACTTTCTATGTGTTCCGTGATAACGGTGGTATGTGGAACTTCGTCGGCATCACTGATACCACGGTGTACATCGATACCGGTCTGGTGAACGGGCAGGAATACTGTTACTACGTCTCAAGTGTTGGTGCGTACAGCGATCCAGCCATCGTGCATCCCTTGGTGAACCGGAGCCAGGAGGTGTGCGCCATACCTGTGGACCGCACGCCGCCGTGCCCGCCCACCTTGGCCATTCTGAACGATTGCGAAACGCCGCTGAACACGCTGACGTGGAACAACCCGAACAACAGCTGCGCGGACGACACCTACCAGTACAACGTCTACTTCACCGATTCGCTCGGTGGTGAACTGCAGCTGATCGCTACGATCAATGGGGCCGAGAACACGGTCTTCACGCACACGGACGGGGCTTCGGTCGCGGGTTGCTACGCCATCACGGCCATCGACACGGTGGGCAACGAGAGCGCCTTCACCAACATTGTGTGTGGCGACAACTGCCCGGTGTACACCCTGCCTAACGTCTTCAGCCCGAACAGCGATCGGGTGAACGATTTCTTCATTCCCTTCCCCTATCGCGGGGTGAAGGAGATCGACCTGAAGATATACAACCGCTGGGGCAACCTGGTGTTCAGTACGCAGGACCCTGCGATCCTTTGGGACGGTACGAACCAGAGCAGCAAGGTGCAGGTGCCCGAGAGCGTGTACTACTACACTTGTTTGGTCACCTTCAAGATGCTGGAAGGCGACGAGCTGGTGCAGTTGAAAGGATACGTGCACCTGCTGCGCGGCAACAACGGTGGGCTCGACTGATGTTCACGGGGATCGTGGAGGAAGTGGGTCAAGTGGTCTCCGTGCGGGACCATGGAACCAATAGCGAGATCGTGGTGACCGCCCGACTTGCGCCTGAGCTGCGCATCGATCAAAGCGTGGCGCACAATGGTGTTTGCCTTACCGTGGTCGAACTGATGAACGATCCAGTGCTCTTCACCACCACCGGCTACCGCGTGACCGCTGTGAAGGAGACCTTGGAGCGCAGCAACCTCGGCGACCTGAAACCTGGTGATGGCGTGAACCTGGAGCGGAGCCTTCGCATTGGCGACCGACTGGATGGACACATGGTACAAGGCCACGTGGACACCGTGACCGAATGCCTTTCCGTGGAGGAGGTCGGGGGAAGTTGGCGTTACACTTTCCGCGTACCCCAGCAGAAGCACCTGCTTGTGCACAAAGGCAGCATCTGCCTCAATGGTGTCAGTCTCACCATCGCGGAGTTGGAGGCCGGGCTTTTCGCCGTGGCCATCATCCCCTACACCTTCGAGCACACCACCTTTCGCAGCTTGACGGCAGGCCAACGCGTGAACGTGGAGTTCGATGTGCTAGGGAAGTACGTGGAGCGGATGCTCCAGCGGTGATCACTCCTTCACGAAGTGTTGCGTCCACGTGCGATCGGCATCACGCAGCTCCAAGAGGTAGGCTCCGGTAGGTAGATCTGAGACATCCAGTTCGCCGCTTTGCGGGTTCGTGAGCGTTCCGGTGCGCACCACACGGCCGAGTGCGTCGAGCACGCGCAGT
>JADZGG010000382.1 GCA_020854015.1 Flavobacteriales bacterium | reverse complement strand
TTCACGCCCAGGACGGAAGCTGCGGAAAGCAAGCAGAGGTTGGTGCGCATGGCGAAGGATACGTTGCTGGACGGGCAAGGTTGATCCTTGTCGGTGGAAGGTTCCGCACGATCGATGGACGCTGAACCTGTTCCGATGGAGCTATAGCGGCTCGCCTCTGGCTCATGGAGGTCTCTGACCTGTATAGGGATCAGCCCGACCGCGACCCACCAGGCGCCGCGGAAGCCCCTTTTCGCATCATACCACCAAGCATCCACACCTACCATGCGCATCCCCGGCTTCGTTCTCCTTGTTTCGCTCCAAGTACCGCTCAGCGCCCAATGGGGCATAAGCCATTCCAACCCCGACCGGTCCTGGGGGGACATCCAGTTCACCAGCGAGCAAGTAGGCTACGTGGCAGGTCATAACACGACCAACAATACCGCAGTATTACTGAAGACCGTGGACGCTGGTGCCACCTGGACCGAAAGCCTCCTTCCCACCTTGACATACGTTCAGCGTGTCTGCTTCCTGAACAACGACACGGGTTATGTGGTGGCGGGCGGAGTGCCGATCCGCATGTTGCGTACGACCAATGGTGGTGGTTCGTGGGCGAACCGGACCTTGGACACATGCTTTGCTGTCACGGGCATGGACGTGTTGGACGCGAACACGGCGATCTACTTGAACAACGAAGGCCGGCTGCGGCGCTTCACCGACGGAGGAACAGCCTTCACCTATATCACCAACGACCTGCAGGATTGGGGCCTGGTCGATGCCACCGATGCGCAAACAGCCTACATCGCTGAACTGGACCACTTCCTGCGTACGAGTGACGGCGGCTTCACCTGGAGCACGCTTCCTGGGGGACTATCAGTACCGTTCCAATCCGCTTCGTTCGCCTTCACCGACACCCAGCATGGCTTCGCCAGCACCTGGAACACATCCGGTCCCAACTTGTACCGCACAGATGATGCAGCGGCCACCTGGACAGCCACTGGCACACAGAACGCGTGGGTGCTGGCCGCTCGGGGTCAGTCCTGCCTGGCCGCCAATGCCGACAACGGGATCATCACCTGGACACCGGACGGTGGTACGACCTGGGTGGATGATCCGGCGCCTGCGGGCTTCGCGTATGCCCAAGGCGGAGAGCTTACACCCGGTAATGCAGCATACCTGATCAACGAAGGCACCGTCTTCAAACGCAGCTCGAACCTGGGTTTGGGGCTCACTGACAGGACTGAACCCACCTGGTCCATGGCACCCAATCCCACTATGGACAAGGTGCGGATCAACGGCAGCTTCAGCGGCCGTCCACGGATCACGATCCACGATGGCGCCGGGCGCGTGGTGTCCCGTGCAGAAGGGATGGGCGAACTGGACCTTACCACACTGGCACCGGGCAGCTACATGGTACGGATCGATGCGGAAGGCGAGCGCGGCACAAGGCGTTTGGTGAAGCTGTAACGGCAAGAACCGTGGACGGTGTTGTTAGCTTGCAGGTGGCTTGTCCCACGCCACTTTGCCCATGTCACCACTGACCATCGCCCACGAGTGGTTCGCAGCGTTCAACACACATGATCTGGAGGCCTTGTTATCGCTCTATGCGGACGACGCCGAGCATTACAGCCCAAAGCTCAAGGTGCGTCGACCGGAGACCGAAGGCTGGGTGCGCGGCAAGGCCGCACTACGCGATTGGTGGCGCGATGCGTTCGACCGGTTGCCCAGCCTGCACTACGAAGTGGTGAAGCTCACGGGCGATGCGGAACAGGTGTTCATGGAGTACATCCGCCATGTGGAGGGCGAGGAGGACCTGCGCGTGGGCGAAGTGCTGGAGGTCCGTGATGGGGTGATCATGGCCAGCCGGGTGTACCACGGATAAGTGCTACGCATGTTGCATCCGCCTATCTTCGAAATGCCTCATTCCCTCGCGCCATGCAACGTTCACGTTCTCCCCTCTTCCTGTTCCTTTCACTATTGCTGAGCAACGGAATGTTCGCCCAGTTGCCCCGCCTGTGGGGCATGACCACTTCCGGTGGTGCCAACAACAAGGGCACCTTGTTCCATGTGGATGCGGACGGCACCGACTTCACGGTGGCTTACCACTTCGGGGACAGCAGCGGCTATGCCCCGGAAGGCACGCTCTGCCTGGCCAACAACGGCAAACTCTACGGCACCACCAACCTCGGGGGGTCCGGTGTGCCCGGGGCCGGCACGCTTTTCAGCTTCGACCTGACCACAAGCACCTTCGCCAAGCTCGTGGACTTCAACATCAGCAACGGAGGCTACGGCTGGGGCGGCTTGGTCGCCCATCCCGATGGCAAGCTCTACGGCGCTACGTATGGCGGTGGCGGCAGCGGTGGAAGCATCTTCAGCGTTGATCCCGCCACCGACAGCTACACCATCCTTTACCCGTTGAACCAAGCCACGGACGGCGGTTCCATCACCAACCGTTTGTCCATCGGTAATGACGGGCTTCTTTACGGTTGTGCGGCTTACGGTGGCACGAACGGCGGGGGGACCTTGTTCCGCTTCGACCCGAGCAACAGCACGTACACCAAGCTTCACGACTTCGATGGCGGATCGAACGGGAGCACACCGTACGGCAGCCTTTGCGACGCCGGTAATGGGTGGTTCTACGGGGCCACTTACGAAGGGGGCACGGACGATGAAGGTGTGCTCTTCAAGTACGCACCAGGCACGGATACCTTCTTGAAACTGCTCGACTTCAACGGGCCCAACGGGCAATCGCCGTGGAACAGCCCTATCTACTGGGATGCGGATCAGTTGTTCGGTACCGTGGCGCTCGGCGGCAGCAACGGTTCAGGTGTGATCTACGCCGTGGACCCTAACACGGACACCTTCAGCGAACTGTACAGTTTCAACGTACTGGATGGAGGACTGTTGTTCGGCAACGTGACGGCCGTGGGTGGAGCGCTCTACGGGAATGGCGGCACGGGCGGCACCAATTTCGAAGGCACGATCTACAGCTATGACCCTGCAACGGACATGCTCACGACCTTGCACAGTTTCAGCGGCACCACGGACGGGCTGAGTCCACGCGGCGATCTGGTGGCGGCCGGCACGGCCACCGGTGTGAACGAGCTCGAAGCCATCCCGGCCTTCGCACTTTCGCCGAACCCTACGAACGGTCGCTTCACCATAACCCTGACGAATGACCGGGCTGCGACCTTGCGCGTGCTGAACGCCGTTGGGCAGATTGTGCATCAAGCGCGTCTCACTCGGCAGACAACGGCACTGGACCTCGGCCTTGCCCCTGGCCTGTACCTTTTGGAAATGGAATCGGATGGCAAGCGTTCAGCTCGTCGATTGGTCGTTGAATGACAGCTCCTTCTTTTCGCCTGCCTGAACATCTTCCATGACACGTTCCCTTTCTCTACTATTCGCGCTTCTTTACACGGTCTCCACACACGCTCAACAAGCGGTGTTACCGACGGGTGGCGAAGCCACGGGCACTGGCGGAACCGTGAGCTATTCCGTCGGACAGGTGGCCTATACCACGACCAGTTCTTCTACCGGCACCATGACCCAAGGCGTGCAGCAACCCTATGAGGTGATCGCCACTTCGCTGGTCGAAGAGTCCAATGGTCAGTTGATGGCCACGGCTTTTCCGAACCCGGCCTCCTCTCTGATCAACATTCACTTGCAAAGCATGGTGGAGAATGGCAACGACCGCCTTGTGGACGGACTCGGTCAGCTGATGTTGCAAGGGCGCATTGATGGCACCGACGACACCATCGACATGGCGGCCCTTCCGGCAGCATCCTATGTGCTCCTTCTCTTCCGGAACGAAACGCCCATCGGTTCCTTCACGGTGATCAAGCATTGACCCATGCGCATCCTATCCGCTTCCTCCTTTCTCATCGC
>JADZGG010000381.1 GCA_020854015.1 Flavobacteriales bacterium | reverse complement strand
TGCGCTCACCAGCACATAGTCGATGCGCCAGCCCACGTTCTTGGCGCGGGCCCCGAAACGCTGGCTCCACCAGCTGTACTTCACTTCCGCCGGATGCAGATGGCGGAAGGTGTCGACGAAGCCCGCCTTGAGCAATGCGGTGATGCCGTCGATCTCAGCCTGGGTGTAGCCGCTGGTCTTGTTGTAGTTCTCCTTGGGCCGCGCAATGTCGATGGGCTGATGCGCTACGTTGAGGTCGCCGGTGACGATCACGGGGAGCTTGCCCTTGGCCAACTTGGACACGTAGCTGCGAAAGGCCGTGTCCCAATCGCCCCGGTATTCCAGGCGCTTCATTCCCTCCCCGCTGTTCGGCGTGTACACGCACACCACCACGACCTCCTTGAAGGTGCAGGTCACCACCCGGCCTTCGTCGTCGTGCCCTGGCATTCCGATGCCGAAATCGACCTTGGCGGGCTTCTCCTTGCTGGCGATCGCCGTGCCGCTGTATCCGAGCTTCACCGCTCCGTAGGCGTTCACATGGTAACCGTTCACCCCGCCAAGTGCTACCGCCACCTGCTCGGGTGTGGCTTTCGTCTCTTGGAAGCAGATGATGTCAGCGTTGAGCTGCTGGAGGGTGTTCTGCAGGCCCTTGCCTACACTGGCACGGATGCCGTTCACGTTGAAGGAGATGAGCTTCATGCTTTGTTCGAAGTAGCGCGCTCGCTTGGCGGACCGCTAAGATGCGGCTGTTGATGATCGCTTCCAAGACCCGAGAAGGCCGAAGAGGACGACATTAATTTGGCATGAAGTTCCATGCCGGGATCGAACCTTCCTTCCCGTGGTGCGTCTACTCTTGCGAACGGAGCCCATTGAAAACTGAGCCATGCCGACCAGAGCAGCGTTATCCATTCATGTCAAGGACTTTCTTCTGTTGTGCGAACTGAGGGAGCATTCCTTCCCTTTCATCCGCGTTTCTTCCGGACCGGTCGGATCGGAGATGACAAGCCCTTGCACGTCGGTCTACCTTAGGTCGTAAGTTCAGTAGCCATGCGTTGATCAACTTGTGAACGGACCATGCCCATCACACCCTACACAGGCCCTTTCGGAACACCGGAGCTGAGCCATCTGCTGCGACGTTCGCTGTTCGGTTGCACGCCGGGCGATCTGTCCCATTTCGCAGGGATGACCCTGGATCAGGTGATCGATGAGCTGCTCGCGTTCACCAACAACACTTCGCCACCGATCAAGGCCTATAGTGCTCCGGATGGCAACAACAACCCTGACCCGGACCTGATCGATGCGATCGTACCCTTCGGTACCACATGGGTGAACACCCCGCGCGATCCGCAGAACGACTCGGACGTTATCAGCGCACGCCTAGGCTCCTGGGCCAGTTGGTGGATGGGGCTGATGGTAGGGCAGGACCGTACACTTCGCGAAAAGTCGGTGCTGTTCTGGCACAACCACATGCCTACACAGATCGGCATCGTGTTCCATTCGGAGGCATCCTATTCAATGAACCAGGTGCTGCGTGATCAGTGCATCGGCAACTTCAAGCAACTGATCCATGATGTGACCTTGGAGCCTGCCATGATGATCTACCTGAACGGGTACCTCAACGTGGCCAGCGCACCGGATGAGAACTACGGACGTGAGCTGATGGAGCTTTTCATGCTGGGCCAGGGCTCAGGCTACACCGAGCCGGATGTGCAGGCAGCGGCGCGTGTGTTGACGGGGTGGACGGTCATTGAAGAGAACGGCGGTGTCCCAACCCTTCCGCAGACCATCTTCCTACCGTTCAATCATACACAGACCGACAAGCAGTTCTCTTCCTTCTTCAACAACACGGTCATCACCGGACAGACCGGACCGAACGCCGGCGAGATCGAACTGAACGCCTTGCTGGACATGATCCTGGCGAAGGACGAGTGCTCGCTCTTCGTGTGTCGCGAGCTCTACCGCTTCTTCGTGCATGGTTCCATAGATGCCGCCGTGGAAACCGACGTGATCCAGCCCTTGGCGCAGTTGTTCCGTGACAACCTCACAGAGCCCGACCAGTTGCGGACCGTGCTGCGGGCCCTGCTCACCAGTGATCACTTTTTCAGTGCCGATGTCCGTGGCTGCATGATCAAACCGCCGGCCGATCTGGTGCTCGGTGAGCTCCGCTTGTTCGGTCAGCCCTTCCCGGACAACAGCCTGTTCGAAGCGCAGTACATCACCTGGCGCGACCTCTATTGGCTGATCGACTATGCAGGACAGAACATCGCCGACCCCCCCAATGTGGCCGGCTGGCCTGCGTACTACCTGTATCCCTCGTACGATGACCTCTGGCTCGATACGGCGAGCTATCCCGCGCGGAACAACTCGTTGCTGGGCATCACCTACGGCTCGTTCAACACACCCGCGGCCACGGTGCAGGCCGCGAGCGCCAACCTTGAGTTCAAGGTGGACTTCATGGCCTTCACCCAGCAACTGGTGACGCCCGAGGATCCCAATGCCTTGATCCAGCAGCTGGCCGATCTCTTCTATGTCACCCCCATTTCCTTTCAGGTGATGGATGACCTGAAGATCCAGTACCTGCTGCTTGGGCAGATGAACGATCAATACTGGACCGACGCCTACCAGACCTACTTGGCGGATCCGAACACCACCGACATGGCCGCTCAGCTGGTGCCCGACATCCTGCATTGGCTGATCGGTGACATGCAACAGGCCGCTGAACATCACCTCTTCTGAGCCATGCAAAGACGAACCTTCCTTCGTTCCGTTTCTGCCGCCTCAGTGGGTGGACTGGCCGTGCGTGGCATCGCGAATCCGCTGATGGCTCCCATGTTCGATCGCGCCGCCGAGGACCGCGTCCTGGTGATCGTGCAGTTGTATGGCGGGAATGACGGCCTCAACACCGTGATCCCGCTCGACCAGTATTCCTTGCTGAACCAGTTCCGTAGCAACATCATGATCCCGCAGGGGCAGGTGCTTCCGCTGCAAGGGCTCGGCGGTGCCACCGGCCTGCATCCGGCCATGGACGGCATGAAGGAGCTGTGGGACCAGGGCAAGCTCTCCATCGTGCAAGGCGTCGGCTATCCGAACCCGGAGTTCTCACACTTCCGCAGTACCGATATCTGGGAGACCGGTGCGGACAGCAACCAATTGCTCGATAGCGGTTGGACCGGTCGCTACCTGCATCAAGAGTATCCGAACTACCCGGTCGGCTATCCGAACGCCACGATGCCTGATCCGTTGGCCATCCGCATTGGCGGACCGGTGACCATCGGCCTTCAGTACATGGGCATCAGCATGGGCGCGTCCATCTACAACACCGATGATCCGCTCAACCTCACGGGCAATCTTTTCGTGGATCCGGTGACCGCGGATTGCAAGGGTTCGAAGTTGGATTTCACGCGGACGGTGCAGCGCCAGACCGACCTGTACGGCGATGTGATCGAGAACGCAGCGCTGCCCGGGTGCAACATGAGCACGCTGTATCCGACCGGCAACCAACCCGGAGCGAAGCTCTCACAAGCACTGAAGATCGTGGCTCAGCTGATCTGTGGTGGCCTAAAGACGC
>JADZGG010000380.1 GCA_020854015.1 Flavobacteriales bacterium | reverse complement strand
GAGGCCGAAGGACAGAACAGCCCCGCCGACATCATCATCACCGCCGATGCCGGACGTCTGGGCCTGGCCCGCCAACGCGGCTACCTGAAGCCCGTGAAGAGCACCATTCTGGAAGCCGCGATCCCCGCCCACCTGCGCGATCCGGAAGGCCATTGGTTCGGCTTCACCATGCGGGCCCGTGTGTTCGCGTACGACAAGAACAAGGTAAAACCCGAGGAGCTCCGCACTTACGCCGACCTCACGAAGCCACGCTTCAAAGGCAAGGTGCTGGTGCGCCCGGCGGACAACGTGTACAACCAGAGCCTCGTGGCGGCCATGGTGGCGCATGATGGACCGGAGAAGGCGCAGGCCTGGTGCGCCGGGGTGGTGGCCAACATGGCCCGCGACCCCAAGGGCAGCGACACTGACCAGCTTCTCGCCATCGGCGAAGGACAGGGCGAAGTGGCCATCGTCAACAGCTACTACATCGGCAAGCTCCTCACCAGCACCGACCCCGCGCGGCAGAAAGCTAGGGAAGCGATCACCGTTGTCATGCCCACGCTGAAAGGAATTCCCTATTACGACCTTGGTGATCTTTCTATGACACCGCATCTTGATGGCATCGGCACGCACGTAAACATCAGCGGTGGTGGCGTGGCGAAACATGCCAAGCACGAGGCCGAAGCGATCAAGTTGCTCGAGTTCCTGGTGAGCGATGAGGCCCAGCGCCTGTTCGCCGAGGGCAACATGGAGTTCCCGGTGAAGGCCGGCATCCCCGCTGCGCAAGTGCTCCAAGGCTTCGGTGCCTTCACCCCCGACACGCTCGACCTTTCTGAACTGGGCCGGAACAACGCCGCCGCTGTGAAGGTCCTGGAAGCGGCTGGATGGAAATGACATCACTGTGAGCACCTGGCGTGAACACGGGCTTTCCACGACGCTCGCCCTGCTGGTGCTGGCGCCGCTGCTCGTGGTGGCCACCGCGCCCCTGCACACGCCCGCGCCGGAGTGGCCGTATGTCGGCTCCACGCTCCTGCCCACCTACCTCTGGGAGACCGCCGTCCTCATCAGCCGCACCGTGCTGCTGGCCCTGCTGCTGGGCGTGAGCACGGCCTGGCTCGTGTCCGCGAACGACTTCCCCGGGCGTGGCCTCTTCCGTTGGGCCTTGGTGCTTCCGCTCGCCTTACCCACCTACATCAGCGCCATCACCTTCTCCGCCTTGTGGGGTCCCACAGGCACTTGCAGCCTCTGGGTCGCGGCACACACCGGCCTCCACATCGACCTGCTGACGCCGAGCGGACTGGCCTACGTGCTGGCCCTGGTGCTCTTCCCCTACGTGTACCTGCCAGCCCGCGCGGCCTTCAGCGGCGGCATGAGCGCGCAGCTCGACGCGGCCCGCATGCTCGGGGGTGGCGCGTTGCGACGGGCCTTCCGCGTGGCCTTTCCCCTGGCCCTGCCCGCGATCGGGGGCGGCGGACTGCTCGTGGCCATGGAGGTGCTGAACGACTACGGCGCAGTGCGGCACTACGGCGTGCGCACACTCACCGCCGGCATCTTCCGCAGCTGGGGCGGCCTGTACGACAGCGGCAGTGCCCTGCGCATCGGGGGCATCCTCCTGCTCGTGGTGCTGCTGCTGATGCTCGCCGGCAAGCTCACCGACCGCGGTGCCTTGCGGGCCATCAGCGGAGCACGGCTGCGTCCTGTGCCCTTGACCGGCTTCCGTGCGGTGCTGGCCTCGCTGTTCTGTGCCCTGGTGCTGGGGGCCGCCTTCCTGATGCCGGTGCTGGCCCTGCTGGCCGATGCCTTCCGTTCCAGTGACCTGACCACTGCGCTCAGCTTCCTGCCTGCTGCAGGCAACACCTTGCTGATCGGTGCACTGGCGGCGCTGCTCACCCTGGCCCTGGCGCTCGTGCTCAGTTACGGACAGCGTCGCACGCGCTCCCGCTCCGGGCTGATCGCGGGCATCGGCTACGTGGTGCCCGGTGCGGTGATCGCCATCGGTGTCATGAGCCTGGCCGGTTGGCTCACCGACCTTACGGGCGTGGTGCTCATCGGTACCATCGCGCTCATGGTCTACGCGTTCTCTGTGCGCTTCCTCGCGCTGGCCACACAACCCCTCCGCGCCGGACTGGACCAACAACCTACTAGCCTGGACGAGGCGGCACGCCTGCTTGGCGCCAGCCCGCTGCGCACCTTCCTCCGCGTGAACCTGCCGCTGCTGAAGCCCTCCCTCCTCGCCGCCGCGCTGCTGGTGCTGATGGAAGTGGTGAAGGAACTGCCGCTCACCCTCATCCTCCGCCCCTTCGATACCGACACGCTCAGCACCAAGGTCTTCGAGATGGCCCGCATCGAGCAATGGAGCGAGGCCGCACTGCCAGCCTTGCTGATCGTGGTCTGTGGGTTGGTGCCGGTGCTGCTGTTGGATCGGCTGTTGGAGCGGAAGCGGTGATTTGCACCTCTGACCGCACACCAGAATCGGCCTGTTCTGGTATTCCAATGACCTAGTCACTGGGCAAGTCTGGCTGAGTTCCGGAGTCCAATCGTTACCTTGACCATTGATGAGGCTAAACTTGGCAATAGCAACCCTTGTTTCCGTAGTGCTGGTCACATGCTCCAAGGACGGTGCGATTCCTCCTGTTGCAGACCTCGACGACCCGAACATCGTTGTTCATGACTTCGAGCCGGATACAATGCTCGCTGTGCAGGGAAGTGTATCTGGCACATTCCCTATGGACGTTGACGGTGATTCAATGGTCGATGTAAGCGTGGGTCTTTTCCATTCG
>JADZGG010000379.1 GCA_020854015.1 Flavobacteriales bacterium | reverse complement strand
CTGAAGTACTGAAGGAAAGCGATGCCGATGAGCACCAGGACAAAGAGGAAAAAGAGGTAGATGCGATCACGGTACGGTGAGCGCTGCGCGGTGGAGCGAGTGGACTGCTCGTCGCGTTGGGCCTGCTTGCGCGGCAGACCGTACCACATCAACAACATGGCAGCGAAACAGGTAAGGCCATCCACCCAGAACAAGCCGCCGTAGCTCCATGTGGCGATGATGAGACCACCGATGGCCGGCCCCATGCTGAAGCCCAGGTTGATGGCCAAGCGGATGAGGGTGACTGAACGCGTGCGACTTTCCGGTGTGGCGTAACTGCGGATGGCCACGAACATGGCCGGGCGGAACGCATCGCTCAACAACATCAGTACGAAAACACCGACACAGAACGGCCAGAAACCATTCGCGAACTGGAGAAGGATGAAGGCCGCACCCGAGGTCAGCAAGGCCCCGGACATGATGTCGTAGAACCCGAGGGTGTCCGTGAGCTTTCCACCCAACCAGGAACCCACCACCGAGCCTGCACCGAAGCTGCTCATGATCCAGCCCACCTGCTCCAGGCTGAGCCCCATGTCCTTGGTAAGGTACAACGAGAGGAACGGCACGACCATGGAGCCCGCTCGGTTCACGAAGGTGATGAAGGCCAGCAGCCATACTTCACGGCTCAGGCCACTGAAGGAACCGACGTAGTAGCGGTAGGCGCGTGTGAGCATGGCGGGCGCAAACATATCGTTCAAGCCACAAGGCCATCACTGCCAAAGCGAGTGCGTGCGGGAGAAGGCGAACAGCGAGTGCGCGTATGGGTAGGCCTTCCATCCCATGCACGGTGGCCGGTACCACAGTGCACCTTTCGCACTGGTTGCATGAGCCAATGGCGAACTTCGCACCATGCGCAACATCGTTCTTCGGGCTAGCATTGCCGTGGTCTTTGCCTTGTCAGGGGCCTCTCCTGGACATGCTCAGCAACGCCAACTATGCGTTACCATAGATGACCTGCCCTGTGCGAGCTGCCCGAGCGGAGCTGCGGAAACAGTGAACGACAGTTTGCTCAATGTGCTCGAAAGGCATCGCGTCCAGGCCTGTGGGTTCGTGAACGAAGGCAAGTTGATCGTTCGGAATGAGTTCGACAGTGCGGGCTACCGCGCTTTGGCTCATTGGGTGATGCGGGGACAGGAGCTCGGGAACCACACCTATGGACACGTGAGCGCCAACAACAGAACCGTTCCGGAGTACGAGGCCGACGTGCTCCGTGGCGAACAACGGACGCGCCCGTTGATGATCGCCCACGGCAAGGAGCTGCGCTACTTCCGGCATCCGTATCTGAATGCGGGATCCACTCCGGCACACCGGGATTCCCTGAACACCATGCTGACCGGTCACGGATACATCATAGCACCTGTGACCTTCGACAACGATGAGTACGTTTTCGCCTTTTGCTACTTGCGTGCTGTGCAGGAACAGGATAGCGCAGCGATCGCCAGGATCGGCGCCCAGTACATCGCCTACATGGACAGTGTGATCCGATTCCATGAAACACGGACCCACGATCTTCTGGGACGTGACATTCCTCAGATCCTCTTGCTGCATGCCAATCTCCTGAACGCGCATCACCTTGATGCCTTGTTGACCATGTTGGAAGGTCGCGGATACCGGCACGTGTCCTTGGACGAGGCGTTGCGCGACCCAGCGTACAGATTGCCAGAAGCGACCACACCCCATGGCATCTCTTGGATCAGACGCTGGGAAGTGGCCGCTGGCAGGTTGCCGCCGTGGCCGCCCGAGCCACCTGAGGAGATCATGAAGGCTTATGAACTTGGGCAACGGAACCGAGCGCCCCGGTGATCCACAGTCCGACTATTGCCACAGCGAGTGCGTGACCATGGCACCGGTGGCATTGTCCACGACCACCACGATCGGCTCGCTCAGTTTGTCGGGTACTGGCGGACGCGTGCCCACAAATGCGAAGTAGCGCTCGCCAGGCAGGATCTGTCGCAGATCGAAGCGATCGATGGCGGTGTCGATCTTCCAGAGCGGATGCCCTTCCATGTCCACCCGAGCGACCATCAAGGTACCGTTGAGGCCCGGTTCTGAAGTGAAGATCATGAGGGCACCATCCGGCTGTGATAAGCGCAAGGGGCCGGACTTGTCATCCATGCGCAGGAAGGCAGCGTTCAGGAATTCGGTCGCACCCAATGAAGCCATGCTCAGGATGCGAGAATGTTCACCATCGGATGATGCTTCGAGCTGAGCCTTGCAAAGGCGTCGCAATCGTTTCGCATCCTCGGCATGCTCCACGGGTCGCACCCAGCTGCCGATCTTGAACGCGGCATCCAACTCTTCAGCGGAATGAAGCCCGATCCAGGTTTCCGGCGCAACGAGGACGCCTGCTGCAAGGAACTCCGCAGGTTCGTGCCGCTCAAAGCGAGCGTTGGACGGCTTGGGTGTAACGGGTGTCGCTTTCCATGATACAGGGTCCACATCCACCGCGGCGGTATTATCATCGCTCAGGATATGCAGCCTGCCATCCACGATATCCATGCCACGCGTATCCTTCCACCAACCCGGGTCGAGCGCTTCGTTGGCCTTCCTCAGATCCTCTGTGGTGATCAGCTGGTGATCGCTCAAGCGCACGCCGAACAGCCCGCCACAGTCGAACCAGAGCGTTTGTCCATCGCTGCCCATGATCCGGGACAATTGGTAGCTATTGACATCCAGTTCGCTCGCCACGGGGATCATGCGGGTCTCGGAGCCGTCCAGGGGGATCAGGAAGATGCTGATGCTGGTGGTCTCGTTGCCCCCACGCCCGCTCCAATGGGGCAAGTGCGGATCGGTGCGTTGGATCAGGGTGGCGATGTGGGTGTTGGTACGGACACAAGCTCCCAGTGGTACGCCGTTCCTCGGGGACACCGAAAGCGCCTTCTTTCCGAGCCAGAACACCCCACCGATGACCAGCGCAACACCGAGCACACCAACGCCCATCATCATCTTGAGCTTTGAATAGCGCCGAACGAAGGCCTCGGCTTTGGCACTGGGTGCAGGGACTGTCGCGCCCGCAACGGCAGTTCGGTCCTTGGTGCCGCTCTGCAACAAAAGAACATCCCCGCTCAGATCATCGATCTCAACTGTGCATGAGGGTGCGCGTTGGCGCACCACTTCACCGGCCACAAAGCGCATGATGCTCGTACGGCGATCCAAGGCCCATGCGTAGGAGCCCGCCCATTCTTCCTTCGACCCCATGCTTACGATGGCCACCACATCCCCGCCACCGAACTCCCAGGGGAAGGAAAGTTGACCGGCGGGATCATGGTAGATCACCGTTCCGGACCGGCCGTTCTCAACGACCGCCACGGTTGGTATTCGCGAACCCATCGGTGCTCGTGCAACTCCAGCGAAGCTATCGACCTCGGGCGATCAGTGCTTATTCCTTCACTACAAGCGTATGCCACATCGCTTCCGTGCTCCGAACAAGAACGACATAGTTCCCTGGGGCCAATCCGAGACCAAGTTCTTCACTGGTACGGCCGGTCCGCTCCACGATACGACCGCTCGCATCCATGATCGATATCTCTCGGATGGTCGCATCACCAACAGGGCCGGTCACCCGGAAACCGGAGGTGAATGGAGAGGGATATGCGATCGGTCCGCGCTCCGATCGCGACATGTCGAGCGCGGTGGTGCTCAGGCCAGGATCCACGCGAGCGACGACCGTGGCCCTCTCGTTCACCGGATCCACTGTGTAAGCACCGAGGGTGAACGGGTCGCTGGTGATGCCCACGAAATGCACAACGCCATCGTTCGCCACGGCAACGTCGTACATCATATCCGAGAAGGTACTGCCACCACCCAAGCCCCAGGCCGGAAGCCCCGACTGATCGAAACGTAGCAACACCACTGATCGATCGCTGATGCTGCCGGAACCAGTGACCACACCATTACCCCAATCCAAGCTACCGTTCATATTTCCGAGCACATAGGCACGTCCATCGTTGTCCACACCGAGGGCATTTCCGCGTGCAAGCGTGAACAGACCCGACCCCGGGGCATAAGAAGGCTCCACTCCCCATTCGAACGTTCCAAGGCTGTCCAGCCGGGTCAGGAAGAAGCCTGTGCTCCACAGCGGATCGGCGAACGGGATCGTGCCCCATGTAAGTGATTGGAAGTAAGTGCCCGCCAGGTAAGCGCCCCCGTTCGGATCCGCCTGCACGCGTGGCCGCTGGAAGGTGATATCATGTGCGTAGCGCAACCATTGTGGATCACCTGCGGCGTTCATCCGTGTCACAAAGAAGGCGTAGTTCTCAGTTACCGGATAGGCAGTGCCGTTGATCGTGATCTCCGGTGACTCCGCAGCGCCAGCGATATAAAGCCCGCCACCGGGATCGAAGCTGATGCTCCCGATCATCTTGGAATCCACCAAGATCCGGCTCTCGACCTGTGAGCCGTCCGTCTCCAGCCGAACGATGTCCGCACTGAAGAAAGTGGACAACGCTGCCCAGAAGCGCCCTTGGGGATCCAGCGCGAGCGACGCCACGCTGACATCATCAAAGGGGCCGCCGGTCACATCGCTTTGCCACAACAACTGGCCGTTGACATCCCATGAGCATAGAAAGGAACCGAGCTGACCAGGGGCAGCGTTCAGCACCGGTGTGCCGTTCACCAACAAGCGATTGAAGTACCGTCCGCCCAGTACAACGGTACCATTGTCATCGCTCGCGATGGACTCCACTTGCACCGTATCGCCGAGGTTCACGGTCCAAAGCGTGCTCCCGTCGGCTACCTGACGGCTCAACGTGACACTACCCATCGGTTCGTTATAGGTGTACGCGATGTGATCAAGCCTGGCAACGTACACGTGATCGGGATCTCGAGCGCACAACACATCCACTGGTGTTGTGGGGTTCAGGACCCAATCGTTCGGTGAGGCCGTGAGCCACTGCACCTGCTGCGCGGCGAGGATCCGCGGAAACAACGTCGCAGCGAACAGGATAATGAGTTGAAGGCTTCCGGACATTGTCTTGTCGGTTGGATCCACAAGCTAAGGAACGGATCAGAACTCCAGCGCTTCTTCCTCACCTCAAATGTTCGCTCTATCGTGCTTCGACAACCCATCCACTGGACGTTCACCGCGGATGTTGCCGTTGCACTTCAAACTAGATTCGCACGCGTTCCACGCCCATGGACCTTTCTACCGACCACCAACATATCCTCGACCGCTTCTCCGCATCCTCGCGGGCCATGGCTATCGCTAACTGGAAGGCGGCAACACGAGCAAGGATAGAACGCGATCTTCACCGCACGAACCTCTCCTGATGTCCTGGATGATCGCCTTTGTCGTGGCCTTGCTGAACGGTGTGATCACCGCGCTCGTGACCGCTTTGGTCGCGGACCACCTCACCAAACTCCACAAAGTGTCCGATCGCGAAGGTGGACGGGGCATGGCCGTCGTGTTCTTATTCGTCCCCGCCGGTTTCATCGGGGGCCTTCTGCTTGGGCTGCTGGGGACTTACCTGGTGCATGCGACTGAATGGT
>JADZGG010000378.1 GCA_020854015.1 Flavobacteriales bacterium | reverse complement strand
TCACATCGCAGAACAGCGCAATCTTCCGGCGTTCGTCCGCGCTCAACACGCTCTTGCCGGTGCGGCACACAATGACGTTCGGCTGAATGCCGATGTCGCGCAGCGCGCGCACGCTGTGCTGCGTGGGCTTGGTCTTCATCTCCTGGGCGGCGCGCAGGTACGGCACCAGGGTCAGATGAATGAACAGGCCGTTCTGCGGGCCGATCTCCTGGCGGTACTGGCGGATCGCCTCCAGGACCGGCAGCGACTCGATGTCCCCCGCGGTCCCGCCCACCTCCGTGATCACGATGTCCACGTCGTCCGCGTCGAGCGCGCGGATGGCGCTCTTGATCTCGTCGGTGATGTGGGGGATGACCTGCACGGTCTTGCCCAGGTACTCGCCGCGGCGCTCTTTGTTGATGACGCTCTGGTAGATGCGGCCGGTGGTGACGTTGTTGGCCTGGCTCGTGGGCACGTCCAGGAAGCGCTCGTAGTGGCCCAGGTCCAGGTCGGTCTCGGCACCGTCCTCGGTCACGAAGCACTCCCCGTGCTCGTAGGGGTTCAAGGTGCCCGGGTCGACGTTGATATAGGGGTCGAGCTTTTGGATGGTGACCGTGAAGCCGCGCGCTTGCAGCAGCTTCGCCAGGCTGGCACTGATGATGCCTTTGCCCAGCGAGGAGGTCACGCCGCCGGTAACGAAAATGTACTTGGTGGATCCCGTCATCACGCTGCGATCCTACCCTGAGTGGGAGAGGTGATCACGGGGCGTAAAGGTAAGCGCTTGGGGCAGGCCGTTGCTGACGAAGCCCGTGTTTGTGGAAAAGTAGCGCGGATCGTTAGTCCGTTCCTTGGCTCAAGCTGCGAGCCTCGAGCTTCACACCAAGGGCTGGCCATCAGCTCGCAGCTCGTGGCCAAGGGCTCGTTGATCCACTAGAACGTATAGCTGAACCCGATGCTCGGCAACAGCGGCAACTGGTTCACGCGACGGTAACGCACCCGGTCGAAGTAGAAGATGTTCTGACGGTCCAAGGTGTTCGTGCAGCTCAGGTCCAGTTGGATCGTCTGGCGGTCGTCGAGCTTCCAGGTCTTCGTCAGGCCCACGTCCAGGCGGCTGTAGGATGGCAGGCGACCACCGTTCAGCGGTCCGTAGACGGTGCTGAGGTCGGGGTTGTTCTGCGTGAGGTCCGTGCCCACACCACCGCTGAAGGGATCCTGGCCGTAGAAACCCTGCGTTTGCGTGAAGGGGAAGCCGCTGCCGTAGTTCCAGCGGGCGTTGGCCTTCCAGCTGTTGAACTTGCCGAAGGTGTAGCTCACCACCAGGTTCACGTTGTGGCGACGGTCCCAGATGGGTCGGTACTCCTGGGTGCCATCCCAACGGGTCACGTAGTTCAGACCATAGACGGCCCACACGTACAGGCCTTCCTTCTCGTACTTCAGCAGCATGTCGGCGCCGTAGGCCTTGCCGGTCTCCACCACGAAGTCCTTCTTCAGCGCATCGGGCTTGTCGGCGAACTCCGGCGTGTCGTCGTACAGCTTGTTGCGGTTGATGTTCGTGACCTGGCGGAAGTTCTTGTAGTAGCCTTCAATGTTGACGCTGATGGCCTTGGTGACATCCACTTCGAAGCCGGCCAGGAAATGGTCCGCACGCTGCACGGGGTCCTTCACGTCGCGCACCGTGCCGTCCTCCAGGGTCACGGTCGCAGGTAGATTATCCGGAGCGCTGAGGAAGCCGTAGAACAGGTTCACCACATCGCGGTCGCTGTTGGCGGCCACCAGGTTCTGGCTGTAGCGACCAGCGCTGGCCTTGAAGCGGAAGTTGTCCGAGATGTTCCACTTCATGCCGAAGCGGGGCTCGATGCTCAGGGTGCTGAGCGAAGCGTAGTAGTGCAGGCGGATGCCCGGGTCCAGCACCCAGTCCTTCAGCTTCTTCTTGTAGTTGAAGTAGCCCGCCAGCTCGCTGGTGTTCTGCTGCTGCTGGATGCTGAGGCCGATGGAGTTGAAGAACTGGTAGTTGGTGCGGAAGCCGAGGATCTCGATGCCGTACTTGGCCTCGTCCTCACCGATGAAGTACTTGAAGTTGAGGCCGCCGTTGAAGCCGGCGATCTCGCTGAGGCGTGGGTCCAGGTCGCCTTCCTTCAGCTGGATCTTGTAGTTGCTCAGGGCGAACACGCCGTCGATAAGCACCGCGCTGCCCGTGGGCACCAGCACGAAGTTGGTTCCCGCGCCCCAGTTGCGCCAGCCCAGGTCGCTCACCCCTTGGTAGGTCACGCTGTCGGTGAAGTGGAAGCCGAAGAAGCTGGCTTTGCTGCCGTTCGCCCCGTTCAGGCTCACCTTGCCGTAGATGTCGCGGAAGCTGAAGGGCAGGCCCGCGCCTTCGTTCACGTAGTCGTAGACGCTCTGGCTCGTCTGGTCGAGGTAGCTCTGGCGGTAGTTGAACAGGAAGGAGCTGCTGCCGCCGCCCTCTTCCTTCTGCTTCTTCAGCGGACCCTCCAGCAGGGCCTTGGCCGCGAAGGTGCTGGCGCTCACCTTGCCGCTCAGCCGTTGCTTGTTGCCATCGCGGGTGGAGATGTCCATCACGCTGCTGATGCGGCCGCCGTATTCCGCGTTGAAGCCGCCCGTGTACACGTCGGCGTTGCGTAAAATGTCGTTGTCGAACACGCTGAACAGGCCGATGCTGTGGAAGGGGTTGTACAGCACCATGCCGTCCATCATCACCTTGTTCATGATCGGCGAGCCCCCCCGGATGTAGAGCTGGCCCCCTTGGTCACCGGTAAAGACCACGCCCGGGATCACCTGCATGTACTGCGCCAGGTCGGCCTGACCGCCGATGGCCGGGATGCGCTCGATCTGCTTGGGGCTCAACTTCGTCACGCCCAGCCGCACGGTGTTCTGCGCTTCCCGCTTCTCCGCCGTCACCTCCAGGTCCCGCATCAGGATGGAGCTCTTCTTCAAAAAGATCTTCTCGGTGATCAGCTGGTCCTTTTTCACGTCAAGCTGCTTGCTGAGCGTATCGAAGCCGAGGCTCACGACCTGCACCGTGTAATGCCCGGGGGGCACCTTGCTGATGCTGAAGTAGCCGTTCACATCGGTCTCCGCACCCAGGCGCAGGTCGTTCGCCCCCTTCAGGCTCACCGGGGTGAAAATGGCAGGCTCACCGGTCTCCTGCTCGTACAGAAAGCCACGCACCGTGCCTTGTTGGGCCACGGCCAGCACAGGCAGACACACCACCATCCACAGCGCCACGCGCTTCATCCAGGTTCGCATCATCGGATCTAGGGTTCCCCTCGGGGACGGCGAAAGTAGCGGAACGGACGGCTTCCACAGCCCCCGCTGCCACCAACGGGGCGCACGGATCGTGGATCGGTATACGGGTCTGATCGGGCGAGAAGAAGCCGGCCGCTTGATGGGCCTATCTTTAGCTGGTCCTG
>JADZGG010000377.1 GCA_020854015.1 Flavobacteriales bacterium | reverse complement strand
TGGGCACCTGTTTCGCCCGCTCAATGGCGCAGGCCTTGGGTGTTCCGTTGCTGGCCGTGCACCATATCCAGGCCCATGTCCTGGCCCACTTCGTCCGGGATGATGAGCCCCGGCAGGTGCCCAATTTCCCCTTCCTGAACCTGACGGTGAGCGGTGGACATACCCAGATCGTGCTGGTCCGGTCGCCGCTGGACATGGAGGTGGTCGGCAGCACCTTGGATGACGCGGCCGGCGAGGCCGTCGATAAAGGTGCCAAGCTGCTCGGACTTCCCTATCCCGGCGGTCCCTTGGTTGACAGGTACGCTTCGACTGGCGATCCGCTGCGGTTCGCCCTACCCCTCTCGGCCATGCCCGGTCTGGACATGAGCTTCAGCGGGCTGAAGACGGCTTTCATGAACCTGGTCCGCAATGGAGAGGCACGTGAGTCCGGCTTTGTGGCGCGTGAACGCGATCACCTGTGCGCCTCTCTACAACACGCCATCATCGGGCAGCTGCTGGGTAAAACCCGTAAGGCAGCGCGTGAGCTGGGGATCCGGGACCTGGCCATTTCCGGCGGTGTTTCTGCCAACAGCAGCCTCCGACGCGAATTCGCTGCGCTCGGTGAGGAAGAAGGCTGGACCGTGCACATCCCCCCCTTTGCGTATTGCACGGATAACGCCGCGATGATCGCCGTGGCCGGGGCCTTCCTGCTCAGTGCCGGGCGAACGGCTCCCCTCGACGTGGTCCCCCACGCCAACATGGGATGATCGAGCGGCACACTTCGTGCTATGCCAAGGACCTACCTTTGGCGACCATGATCGTTAGGAACGTGCTGTTGGTGTGGATGGTCCTGGCGGCCACTTGGAACGCTTCCGCGCAGGATGCGGACCGGTGCATCGCCTTGGGTGATAGCCTGCTGCTCATTGACCGGCCGCAGAAGGCCGTGGATCAATTCGACGCGGCGATCAAGCTGCGCCCGGATGCCGGTTCGTACAGCGCCAGGGCCCGTGCCTGGTATGCCATGGAGCGAATGGACCGCTTTCTGCTGGATGTTGAGAAAGCGCTCCAATTGGATAGCACCCATGTGGAAGCGAACTACCAGCGCGCTTTGTATGCCTTCCGTAGTGAGGACTGGTCACATGCGGAACGCTTGTGCACACGCGCATTGGCCCATGGTCCTGGTACCGCAATGCGGTCGCGCGTGCTGGTATTGAGGGGTGAGGCGCGCGCTGAGCTGAAGAAGGTGCCCGGTGCCATTGAAGATCTGAAGACCGGCCTTGGATCGCACAGCGATGACCACGAAGCCCTTCGCACCCTGGCCAGACTTTACGATGCCAGCGGTGATCACCCTGCCGCTTTGAGCGTACTTGAGACGCTCTGCGCCCTGGAGCCCGACAACATCGGTCACTGGACCAACCGGGCCTTCGAATTGAACGCCCTTGGCCGACATGAGGAAGCACTGAAGATGTGCGAAGAGGCCCTGAGCATGGACAAGGACGAGCCCGTGGCCCTCAGCAACCGTGCTTACACCTTGTTGAAGCTTGGACGCGATAACGATGCCATGGCGGACATCGATCGTAGCTTGAAGAGCTATCCCGCCAACCCATATGCGCTGCGTACACGCGCTGTGCTCTTGCTGCACAAGGGAGAGCGCGACAAGGCCTGCGCTGACCTTTCACTCGCCAAGATCCTCGGAGATGTGCCAGAGGTCGACGAGCTACTGAAAGAGCATTGCGGAGGCACCAGCTCGCCTCGCTGACCACCTATTCCACCACCCAGCGTGTGGCGCGCGTTCCAAGGGAGGAGGTCAGGCGAACCACATACAGGCCAGGCGCCAGAACGATGCCCACTGTGTTAAGGCCTTCGTTCATGCGGACCGAACTTACCACGCGACCCTGAGCGTCCAGCACCGTCAGCATTTCCCCCGCTCCCGCGACCAGCGAGACCTGATCCGTTCCTGGGTTCGGCCAAAGGGCCAATGAAGGTGAGCGGCTCTCAGTCACGCCTGCAAAAGGGTTGGCAAGCACTTCAAAGTCGTCGATGCCGCCCTCCAACAAGTGACCCGGCTGGTCGTCAGCAATGCGCACGAAGAGTTGCATGGTGGCGGTCGGCGCGACAATGTCGCTGATCCGGACGAAGGTCTCCAGCCACTGTCCCATGACGGTGTTCTGCGCTGTGAGCACGGTGATGTCCGCCGTATCGGTACCGTTGATCAACGACAGGTGCATGGCATCGTTCGGATTGCCCATGCCACCGCCGTTGAAGAACCAGCGGTAGAATCGAACGTGCGGATCGGGCATGCCGCTCACATCGAACACGGGGGACGTGAGCAACTGCGCTCCGCCATCCACATCATCATCACCAGGAGCGCCACCGGTATTGCCTGTCACATAGGCCATGCTACCGCAATCACCTGATACATCAGCAGGAGCATTGCAAGCCGTGCCTTGGAAGTCGGTACCCACCGGCGCTCCACGCACCCAAGCTCCTGAACTGCCTTGATCCACGTTCGTCCATCCAAGGTCCAGGCTCATGTTGTCGGCGTATCCAGGCTCCAATTCGTAGGTCTGTGCCGGTGTGGTGGCGCTCACGACCAAGCCACTGATGCAGAGCGTATGCCAGCCCCACGCACCGATGTAGACATCATAAGTCCCCTCGGGAATGGAGGCTGTACTGAAACTACCGTCGGGGGCCGTCGTGGTGCTGAACTGCAGCACACCATCATCAAAGAACACCTCCGCGCCCGCGATCCCGGTGGACGTACCATCCTCCACGACCATGCCCGGTACGATGAAACTTGGCAGTGGATCCAGTGCCACATCGAGCAGGGTCACCAGGCCGGTCTGAAGCACAACCGCCGTGGCCGTGAACGGCTGGTAGCCCGGGGCGGTGACCACCACTGAATATGTGCCTGCCAGATGGTAGCCTGTGGAATAGCCGCCCACCAGATCGCTGTTCGTGGTCAGGTTCGCTCCGGTCACACTGATGCTTGCGCCGTTCACCGCACTCGTGGTCACCGCATCGGTCACGGTGCCTTCCAGGTAACAGCCGCGCACGTAGTTCGGTCCAAGGATATAAAGCCCACCTTCAATGTCGCTCACCAGCAGGTTGCCGCTGGGCAGATAGGGGTACACGCCCCATGCACCGTTGAAGGTCCCCCCCGTGAAGGGCGAGGTGTCGTAGTGCCCCACTTCGATCATGTTGCTCGGCATGGTCACGTCGTAGATGCTTACACCTTCCGTGTAATAGCTCTGGATCACATAGTGGTCGAGCCAGTATGTGTTGTGTACGATGGCATCGGAACCCGGCGAGGTCTGCAGACGGTCCACCTCTTGAATGTCGGTCGGATCGCTCACGTCGTACGCTCCGATGTAGCTGTTCGGCTTCTCGTCGGTGGTGAAGAGGTAATCACCTGAATCATCCAGCCAGGTGTTGTGGGTGAAGTTGTTCGGTGTGTGCTGCGTTCCGAGTAGCACAGGATTCGCCGGATCGCTCACGTCCACGATGCTGAAGAAGCCATCATTGATGTGGGCCGCATACAAGGTGTCGCCCCGCGCAAAGCTGTCGTGGCAGTACCACTGATCGAACACGCCCACCTCCACGGGGTTCAGGGGGTCCTGCGTCAGGTCGTACATGATCACACCGCCATTGCCGCGGTTGCTGCCATGCAGGTAGAGCCGCCCGTTCTCGTCGATGAAGAGGCTGTGGGAGGTGTCCCATCCGTTGCCATTGAACAAGGTGACCGTCGGGGTGCCGCCGGGCAAGGGCGTCAGATCGATGATGTAAAGGCCGGCCTGCGCCTCGGTGGTCATGTACGCGTAGTTGCCGAAGGTCTTGATCTCGCGCCAGATGCTGTTGGGGCCGCTGCTGAAGAACACCTCCACAGGGTTCGCCGGGTCGGTGACGTCCACTACGGAGATGCCCCCGCTGTTCTGGGTCCCACCATCGCCGTTCACGCCCACCAGAGCGTACTCATTGCCGATCTCGTCCGCGTACCCCCACAAGTTGCTGAGGTCGCTGTTGCGTGCGAGCTGGTAGTCGTAGTGGCCGAGTTGGGTGATGTTCAACTGGGCAAGGCCGGAGATGGCCACTAGGCCGAAGCCGATGGCGATGGAGCGCAAGTTCATGCCGCAAGATGAGGACAACGAGGCCACCTCGCCCGCCCACCTACGAATGAAGGCAGGGATCCCACGACGAACGGTCAGCTTCCCCAGTTCCTGGCATCGCTTGTCAGAGGCCCTAACTGGCCTTCAACCTACCTTTCGACCATTCTGCGTCCCATGAACGATATTCTCTGCCCTACTGATTTCACGCCAGCCTCGGAGACCGCGCTGCACTACGCCGCTGCGATAAGCAACAAGCTGAACGCCTCGGTCACGCTGCTGCATGTGGTCGCAAAAGAGGAGCGCACCGAGGCCGCCATGCTGAAGGCCTCGGAATTGATGGGAGCACATTCCAGCGATCGGGGGATGAAGGAGGTGCTTCGCCAGGGCGACCCCCTGAAGCAGATCGCCGAGGAATCCGGACAAGGGCATGCCTTGATGGTGGTGGCCACCCACGGCTTGCGCGGATTGCGCCAATCGCTGCTGGGAGCCGACATCCTGAAGCTGGTGCGTCGTTCTGCTGTGCCTGCGCTGGTGGTGCAGGAAAAGAGCCCGCTCGCCGTGAACATGAAGCGCATCGTGATGCCGGTGGCGGCCCATGCCGACATCGATAAGTTGCTGGACGCGGTGTGCCTTCTGGCCCGCACGTGCGGATCCACGGTGGAAGTGTATCAGGTGATGCGCCCGGGCGATCAGCCGAGCGATCATCTGCTCAAGAACAAGACCCACATGCTGACCCGCCTCGCAGAGGAAGGGATCACACACGAGGAGGTTAACGAGCCGAGCTCAGTGTTCAGCGCAGGCTTCGCGGAGCAGACCATTCGCCACGCTCAAGCGGCCGGTGCGGATTGTATCGCCATCATGGCCCAAGCCAGTGACGATCACCGCTGGATCGCAGATGCTGAGAAGGAACGCGTGCTCACCAATGAGCATGGCATCCCGGTGCTCTGCGGGGT
>JADZGG010000376.1 GCA_020854015.1 Flavobacteriales bacterium | reverse complement strand
TCGGATCCACGATGGTACCCGAACCGCTGACCAGTGTCCAAAGACCCGTTGCAGGTACAACTGGCACGTTTCCGGCCATGGTCACCGTGTTCGGTGAGGTAGGCACGCAGATCTCTTGATCAGGTCCTGCATCCGATGGAGCGGCGGCCAGGTCGTAGATCTCAACGACCACCGTATCCGTAGTTGTACCACAAGCACCATTGTCGATCGTCCAAACGAACACGTTGATGCCGACACTGATGTTGGACACTATGGAGGTTGGGCTGTTGGGCGCAACGATCGTGGCCGTTCCGTTCACAATGGTCCACGTGCCCACGGCTGGGAAGTTGGCCACGTTGGCCGCCATGTTCACCGCATTGTTCGGCGTGCACTGCTCCTGATCGGGACCGGCATCGGCAGCTGCCTGCGTGTCATCGAACACCACGACGTTGACCGTATCGGTGCTCGGAGGACCGAAACCACATTGGCCGTTGTAGATCGTCCAGACGAAGGTGTTCACGCCGATGGTGAGGCCGGTGATCGAGGTAGCTGGATCGTTGGCGTCGGCGATGATGCCCGTACCAGCGATCAAGCTCCAGGTGCCCTCACCAGGGAAGGATGGAACGTTGCCAGCAAGGCTGGTGCTCGATTGCGGAGCGCATAGTTCCTGATCAGGTCCTGCGTTCGCCACGGGCGCGTTCGGATCATAGGTGAACACGAGCACCGTGTCCGTGAGCACACCGTTGTCCGGGCAGGGACCGTTGTCCAATGTCCAGACCAGGGTGGTGATCCCGACGCCGAGGTTGTTAAGGATGGAAGTGGGGTCCGAGGGGTCCACCACTGTCCCCGGTCCGCTGACGATCGTCCAAGTGCCTGTGGCCGGAAGCTGAGGAGGTGCAGCTGCCAATTGAACTGCCGTGAGCGGAATGCAGGTTTCCAGGTCAGGACCTGCGTTCGCAGCGGACGTGCTATCGTCGTACAGGATCACCGTCATCGTGTCGAGGGTGATCGGGTTGTTGCAAGGACCATTGTCCACGGTCCACACGAAGGTGTTGCTGCCGATCGCGAGGCCAACGACCTTGCTGGTGGGATCGTTCACATCCTCGAACAGACCGGCCCCTTCGATCAGCGACCATGTTCCCGTTGCTGGGAAGGTCGGGGTGTTGCCTGAAAGGAAGATGCTGTCCTGTGGCGTGCAGATCTCAACGTCAGGTCCAGCGTTGGCAGCAGGGTTGTTCTCATCGAAGATGAAGATGCTGACGTTGTCGCTGCTGATGCCGCAGATACCATTGTCCACCGTCCACGTCAGGATGTTCTCACCCACGGTCAATCCGGTAACATCCGTAGTGGGGTTGTTCACATCAACGAATGTGGCGTTGCCCTGCGTGAGCGACCATGTGCCCACCGCAGCACCTGTAGGTGTGTTACCAGCAAGAGTGGTGCTGCTGTTGGGCGTGCATTGCTCCTGGTCAGGGCCGGCATCAGCAGGTGGTGCGTTCAGGTCGAACAGGAAGATGCTCACCTGATCGGTAGTGATCCCCGATGCGCACGGACCGTTCGACACCGTCCACACGAAGATGTTCTCGCCGATGCCAAGACCGGTGACCGTGGAGACGGGGTTCGCAGGATCCGTGATGGTGCCCTGACCGCTCAGCAAGGTCCATTGACCGGTGGCCGGGAAGATCAATGTGCTGCCCGCAAGGGTGGTACCCGTGAGCGGCGTACATACCTGCTGGTCATTGCCTGCATTGGCCACCGGGTTGTTCTCATCGAAGACGGTGATCGTCACCTGATCACTGGAGAAGGGGGTGGTGCAAGGCCCATTGGTCACTGCCCACTGGAACACGTTCAGGCCCACGCTCAATCCGCTCACGTCCGTGTTGGGGTCGTTCGGATCAGCGAAGACACCGGCACCGGTCACGACGGTCCATGTACCCACCGCAGGCGTGCTCACTGCACTACCTGTCAAGGTGGTGTTGGTGGCTGGTGTACAAAGCTCCTGGTCCGCACCGGCATCAGCTGCAGGTGTATTGTCGTCATACAACGTGACGCTCAACGTATCGCTGGTGACCCCCGTTGCGCAAGGCCCATTGGATACGGTCCATACGAAGGTGTTCACCCCGATACCGAGCGCGCTCACCGTTGTCGCCGGGTCGTTGATATCGGCGAAGGTGCCCGAGCCTGTTATCACGGTCCAAGTGCCTACTGCAGGTGAGATCACTGCGCGTCCGGCCAGCGTCGCACTGTTGGTTGGTGTGCAGAGGTCCTGATCCGGTCCAGCGGCGGCCACTGGGTTGTTCTCGTCGAAAACAAGGATGCTCACAAGGTCCGAGGTCAAGCCATTGACACATGGTCCATTGTCCACTGACCACTGGAATACGTTCGTTCCCACGGCGAGTCCCGTGACGGCAGAGTTCGGATCGTTCGCATCCGTGATCGTTCCCGCACCGCTCACAAGCGTCCACGTACCGACTGCTGGGAAGATCAGGGCGCTACCGGCCAGTGTGGTGTTATCCGCCGGAGTGCAGAGCTCCTGATCGGTTCCAGCATCAGCGGTCAGGTTGTTCGCATCGAAGACGAAGATGCTCACCTGGTCCGTAGTGCTGCCGTTCGCACAAGGACCATTGTCCACTGTCCATTCAAAGATGTTCTCCCCGACCGAGAGACCCGAGACCGCTGTGTTCGGATCGTTCGCATCAGCGATCGTACCCGTGCCACTGACCAAGGTCCAGCTGCCCGTGGAAGGTGCCGTCACCGCGCTGCCTTGGAGGTTGGTCGTGGAGGCAGGTGTACAGAGCTCCTGGTCGGGTCCTGCGTTGGCCCCGGCCGTGTTCTCGTCGAACACCACGATGTTCACCTGATCGGTAGTGATGCCGTTCGCGCAAGGGCCATTGGAAACGGTCCAAGCGAAGACGTTCACGCCGATGGCGAGGTCCGTGACCGTGGTGTTCGGATCGTTCGCATCCGTGATGGTACCGGCACCCTGCACCAGTGTCCAGGTACCCGTGGCAGGGAACGTAACGACACTTCCGGCCATGGAGGTGCTCGTGTTCGGTGTGCACAGCTCTTGGTCAGAACCCGCGTCAGCAGCGGCATTGTTCGCATCGAAGACGAAGATGCTCACCTGGTCCGAGGTCAACGGGTTCGCACAAGGCCCGTTCGACACGGTCCACTGGAAGATGTTCTCCCCTACCGCCAATCCGCTCACCGATGTGTTCGGGTCGGTGGCGTCCGCGAAGATCCCTGAACCTTGGACAATGGTCCACTGTCCGCTGGCCGGGAAGGTCACAGAGCTGCCCGCGAGCGTTGCGGTCGAGGTCGGCGTACACACTTCCTGGTCCGGACCGGCATCAGCCACAGGGTTGTTCTCGTCGAATACGAATATGCTCACCTGATCCGTGGTGTTCCCGTTCACGCAAGGGCCATTATCCACCGCCCATTCGAAGATGTTCTCCCCGATGGACAGACCGGAGACCAATGAGTTCGGGTCGTTCGGGTCGGCGATCGTACCCGTACCGTTGATCAAGGTCCAGGTGCCCACCGCCGGGAAGATCAGCGCACTACCTGTTAGCGACGTGCTCGTGTTCGGTGTGCACAGCTCCTGATCGGCGCCTGCATCAGCCGTAGGGTTCGTATCATCGAAAATGAAGATGCTGACCTGATCAGTGGTGGCTCCGTTCGTGCAAGGACCGTTGTCCACGGTCCATTGGAAGATGTTCTCTCCGACACCAAGGCCTGTCACCACCGTAGCTGGATCGTTCAGGTCAGCGATCGTACCCGTACCGCTGATCAAGGTCCATTGACCTGTCGCGGGGAAGACATAGCTGCTACCCTGAAGCGCCACTTGGTTCGTCGGCAGGCAGAATTCCTTGTCCACGCCTGCGTCAGCGATGGGAACGTTCTGGTCGAAGACGAAAATGCTCACTTCATCCGTGGTCACCCCATTGCACGCTCCGTTGTCCACGGTCCAGCGGAAAATGTTCTCCCCGATCGAAAGGCCGTTGATCAGCGTGTTCGGATCGCGGAAGTCCAAGAACGTACCCGTACCCTGCACCACGGTCCACGCTCCTTCAGCAGGTGCGACGATCGTACTGCCTTGCATCGTGGCGGAAGTGGTCGGTGTGCAGAGGCTCTGATCCGGACCAGCATTGGCGATCGGTGTCGATGGGTCATAGATGAACACGCTGACCTGATCCGTGCTTACACCGGGCGAGCAAGGACCATTGTCCACTGTCCAGAGGAAGGTGTTCACACCACCGCCCAAACCGGTCACGGTCGCCAGTGGATCGTTCGCATCGGAGAAGCTGCCACTACCCGTCACCACCGTCCACACTCCTTGTCCCGGGAAAATGGTCGCACTGCCGTTCAGCGTCGTCTCGGTCACTGGCAGACAGAAGCTCTGGTCCGGACCAGCGTTGGCCACACTTTGACCGGAGTCATACACAAGCACGGTCATCGGGTCCTGGCTGATCCCGCAAGCTCCGTTGTCAATGTTCCAGATGAGCGTGTTGATACCGACGCTCAGGCCTGTCACGGCTGTGTTCGGCAATGCAGCGTTGGCAAAGACCGCCGTTCCTTGTTGAACGGTCCAGAAGCCAGTGGCAAGACCCACCGGTGTGTTGCCCGCCAGAACGGTTCCACCGACATTATTGCAGATCGCTTGATCCGGGCCGGCGGCAGCGGGCTGCGCAGCGCCGTTGAACACGTTGATCACCACGTCATCGGTCGTGATGGCCGGGCTGCACACCCCATTGTTAACCGTCCAGCGGAACACGTTCGGCCCGAGCGTAAGCCCTGTGATCTGCGTGCCGGGGTCCGTCGGATCGACGATGACACCTGAGCCGCTCACCAGCGACCAGGTACCCGTGGCCGGGAAGATCAGTGAGCTGCCGGAAAGCACCGTGCTGGAGATCGGTGTACAGAGGTTCTGGTCCGGACCTGCATTCGCGGCTGGCGTAGCAGCATCATAGACGAACACGCTGATCTGATCCGTGGTGATGGGATTCGCGCAAGGACCGTTGTTCACGGTCCACTGGAACACATTCACACCTACTGACAGGTTGGTGACCGCCGTTGCGGAACTTGTTGGGGAAGCGATGGTGCCCGAGCCGCTCACCAAGGTCCACAGTCCCGTTGCCGGAGGTATCAATGCACTACCGATCAGGTTGACGCTGTTCGGGAAGGTGGGCACACAGATGCTGATGTCCGGCCCGGCATAGGCGATCTCTGTACGGTCATCGAAAACCAGGATGGTCACCTCATCGATGGTCTGTGGACCGCAAGGGCCATTGCTCACCTGCCAGCGGAAGGTGTTCGTCCCTACCGACAGACCGGACACGAGCGTCGCGGGATCATTGTCATCCGCGAAGACCCCCGTACCGGCGGATACGGTCCACTGGCCCTGCGCCGGGAGGAACACTGGTGTAGCCTGCAGGTTGGTACTGAAGTTCGGTCGGCACAGCTCCTGATCGGGGCCCGCTGAAGCACCCGGACTGTTCGCGTCGAACACCGTGATGCTCACTTGATCGGAAGAGGTTCCGCAAGGGCCGTTGTTCACGGTCCACTGGAAGGTGTTCACCCCAACACCCAGACCGCTCACTGTGGTGCTGTTGGAGGTCGGGTTGGCGATGGAACCACTACCGGATACCAAGGTCCAAGTGCCCGTGGCCGGAGCAACAAGACCACTGGCGGCGATGGTGGTCGAACGATTCGTAGTGCAGAGTTCCTGATCAGCTCCTGCGAACGCGATCGGGTTCGAGATGTTGTAGACCAGGATCGTCACTTCATCGGAAGAGATCGGGTTCGCGCACGGTCCGTTGTTGATGGTCCAGCGGAGCACGTTGGTGCCCTGGCCCAGGTTGGTGACAGCCGTGAAGGGATCCGCCGCATTAGCGAAGGTGGCGCTGCCGCTCACCACGGTCCATTGACCCGTGGCGGGGAAGGTCGGTGCGTTGCCCGCTAGAGTGGTGTTGATCGTGGGTGTGCAAAGGCTCTGATCAGGTCCCGCGTTGGCCGCTGCTTGCGCCGCACTATAGACGAACACCGTCACTTGATCCGTCGTGGGCGCACCACAGGGTCCATTGTTGATCGTCCAACTGAACACGTTCTGTCCGACGCCAAGGCCGGTGATCGTAGTGGTGGGTGAGTTCGCCGCAGTGATGGTACCGCTGCCGCTGACCAAGGCCCAGGTCCCTGTGGCAGGAGCGAGCGGCGTATTGCCGGCCATCGTTGTGGCGGGCGTGGTGCTGCAGATGCTCTGGTCGGCACCAGCGTTGGCGGCCGGAGCACCCGGGCTGAACACCGTGATCGTCACTTGATCGGTGGTGATTCCGTTCGCACAAGGACCGTTGTTCACTGTCCATTGGAACACGTTCGTTCCAACACTGAGGCCGCTTACGGATGTGAAGGGCGAGGTGGCGTTCGCGAACGTACCGGTACCGCTCACCAGCGTCCAAGCGCCGGTGGCCGGTGCCGTGGGAGCGCTGGCGCTCATCACCGACGTTGTTGTACAGACCTGTTGATCGGGACCCGCGTTGGCGTTCGGGCTGGAGGCCGAGAAAACGGTGATCGTCACCTGATCGTTGGTGCTACCGCAGGCTCCGTTGTTCACCGTCCATTGGAAGGTGTGGATACCCACCGGTAGTCCGGTGATGGTAGTGGTGGGCGAAGAAGCCGTCGTGATGGTACCCGAACCGCTCACCACGCTCCAGGTACCGGTCGCCGGACCGATGAGCGCATTGGCGTTCATGGTCACACTGTTCGTCGGCGTGCAGATGGACTGATCGGGTCCAGCGTTGGCAGGGGTTTGCGCATTGCTGAACACCGTGATGAGCACATCATCGGTGGTCGGCGCTGCACAAGGTCCGTTGTTGATGGTCCAACGGAAGCGGTTCACACCTACACCAAGGCCCGTGACCGTGGTCGTGGGCGAGGCCGGGGTGGTGATCGTACCGGAACCCTGGATCAAAGTCCATGTGCCTGCTGCCGGAGCTGTGGCGGTATTCCCGGCGAGGGTGGCGCTGTTGGCGGGCAGGCAGAGTTGCTGATCCGGACCGGCGTTCGCCGCAGCTTGAGAAGGGTTGAAACTCGTGATGGTGACCTGAGCCGAAGCGGTTCCGCAAGGCGCATAGTTCACGGTCCACTGGAACACGTTGTTGCCGGCTGAAAGTCCGGAGACAGCAGTGGTAGGATTGTTGGCGTTGGCGAACGTGCCCGTTCCGCTAACTACCGACCATGTGCCGGTGACCTGTGAGTAGGGCAGCACACCAGCGAGCGTGGCCGTGGTACCGCATACCTGTTGCGCGGGTCCGGCGTTCGCTGCCGTGTTGGGCGGCGTTACGGTGATGGAGTATCCGAAATCATTGGTGCCGACCAAGGGACAGGCGTTATCCGCAGCGGTGACCACGAAAACCTGGTTGCCGATGTCGGCTACTGTCGGTGTCCAAGAGAAGGTGCCCGTTTGAAGAGGCGAACCGCTCGTGGTGAAGGTGGCGCCTGGTATGCCGTTGTTCCAAGTGAGACTGACGGCCTGCCCTGCGTTGGCGTCACTCGAGTTGATGGTGAAGTTGACCGGTGTTCCAGCGCATACGGTCGTGCTGTACTGGTTGGTGCCATTGATACCCGAAGCGTTAGGTGCAGTGTTCCCGGCACATTGTCGCACCACCACCTGAACGTCACGCGTCACCTCACCGACCTGTACGCCATTCCGGAATTCCCGCACACGGTAGGTGAGCACGGCCACCTGCTGGATGCTTGGCACAACGGTCATGGTACCCGTGGTGGCATTGAGGGTCACTGCGTTCGCGCCACCGGTGTTCACGATCGGCTGGGCAGCGGAGTAGGCACCGTTGTATGTGAGGTTGGCACCACCCGCACCGCGGGCAGCGATCAATGCGTACTGGAGCTGGTCGCCATCGATATCCGAAGCTCCGGGGTTGTAGCTCACGCTCTGCCCCAGGCAATAGAAGGGCGTGGGGTTGCTGAGGAACTGGGGCGAGTTGTTGCAGGGCGTCACTGTGTTGTTCAAACGCGCGTCCAGGAACAGTGACTGGTTACCCGGGTTCTGCAGCGAAGTGATGGCGTTGTTACGGCAACAAAGCTCCCAGCTGATCACCCAGTCGGTACCACACCCGGCCCATTGCGTCAGGTTGATGATCTTGCTGAATGTGTACTTCTCCACACCATAGACACCCGACGTGCTCGTGCACCGGTCGGTCTCTGAAGGGCAGATCGGCGTGATCACCTGAACGCTCTCGAATGCGAAGCAGGAGTTCACGTTGGCATTGCACGCGGTCGACCTGTAGTTGAACGCGAGACCGTTATTGCAGTTGGTCGGCGCCGCCACACCGTTGCAATCCCGATAGAAGTTCAGCGTGACCTTGTACTGGTTGCCGCCAAGACAGGTATAGCTGATCTCGCCTCCCATGGCGTGCGTGGCCCTGGCCTCCCCTTGAAGGAAGAGCAACGCCGAAGCGGCGAGAGCGGTGCGAACGAGGGAGCGGAATGCGGTCCTGCGGACCAGGGCGCCGAAGCGCGTGCGTACGGTTTGAGCCATGTACCTCCGTGGTGTTCGGACCTGCCGTTACCTACCCACCCGCGGAGAGAGCCTGACGGGGTAGTATCGGACCAAAGCCGGACGCATGCTGGATCCGAAGCGGAGCTCACCGTGCCTTGCAACGACAGGTGCGATAGGGATCAATGCCATGCGCCTGTTCCGGACAGGTGCTGGACAAACCTATCCCCGGTGGCATCCGTGATCGACCCTTGCACCCGGGCAGTTGTGAACACGATCGTGTTGAGCATAACCCTAGAGGATCAGGCGATCCCGCGCTACGTAAGCCTTTGCCGAAGCATGGCTCAATTCCCTTCCATGGAACGGATCGACCCTGGGTCAACGTCCTTGATAGTGGAAGAAGAAATTGGCCCAGATGATCTTGGACAAGGCGTAGAGGTAGGGCGAAGCCAGCGCTGTGGCGCCCACCACAGCAATGAAGAAACCGAGGATGCCCAGGTCCGGCTTGATCAGCCAGGCAATACCGAACATCATCAAGCTGAAGCCGATGCTGAGGGCATAGCTGACGAACAAGGCACCCCAGTAAAAGCCCACTTCCTTGGTCAGCCGCCGGTGGCATACCGGGCAATGCTCATGCACATCGCCGACCTTGGACAGGTTGTACGGATGAGAAACGAAGAACGCACCCTCCTGACAGAAAGGACAAGTGAAATGGCCTATGCTGTACAACTTGGTGCCTTTGAGGAATGCCATGCTCCAAAGGTAGGCGCGTGACTTTCGGTAGGCTCAGGACATGGATCACTTTGTGTCCCCCTGCGGCTTCTTCGGATCGATCATCTCCATCAGCTTCAGACCGAGCAACCCATCAATGGACGTACCTCCACCCTGCCCCCCGCCGATCAACACATCGGGGATCAGCTTGATGTGACCTTTGCTCAGCTCCTCGGTGATCTTGTAGCGGGTGAAGTTCTCTCCGCCGAGAGCCTTGACGGCGAGCTCATAGGCTTCGGCCGTGCTCTTACCGACAGCGAGGATCTTGCCGGCCTCAGCGGTACCGGTCAAGGAGATCTGCTCAGCTTGTGCTGAGGCCTTCAACTTGATGGCCTCGGATTCAGCCTGCGCACGGGCACGTGTGGCTTCGGCCTCTGCGAACGCGCGCAACTTGGTGGCCTCGGCTTCCGCGCCTACGGCCAGTTTCACGCTGTTGGCGTCACCTTCCGACTTCTTCACGGTGGCGCTCGCTGTCCGCTCAGCGATCTCGACGCTTTGCTGCGCCTTCACGATGTCCTTCTGCATATCGGCGATGGCGGTCTCCTTCTCCATGCCCTGGCGTGTTTCCTGCGCCCGCTTCTGGGTATCGTAGGTCACTTTCTGCTCTTCCGCGATCTTCCGGTCGGTCAACGTCTTCATCAGTGATTCCGGAGGTACGATGTCGCCGATCAACGTATCCACCGCGTTCACGTTGTATTCGTCCAACACCTTCTTGATGTGGGCCTTGGCACTTTCCTGCCGTTCCTTCCTGGTGCTGAGGAAAGCGATGACATCGCTGTCCTGCGCACTGTTTCGGAAGTAGTTGCCGATGGTGGGCTCCAAGACCTGCGAAACGAGGTTCACCATATTGCCGAATCGAGCGATCACCTTGGGCGCTTCCGTGGTGGGCACATGGATGATCTGCGCAACGTCAAGGTTGAAAGGGAAACCATCCTTCGAACGCACGGTGATGGTGCTCAGGTTCTTGTCAAGGTTGTGCGCCTCGCTGCGCGCAGCGGCCCAGTTCAGCACGAGGTTCGTGGTGGGCACAAGTTCCACCTTCATGATGTACTTGTTGATCGGGTACTTGCCAGGACCCAACGGTTCCAACCAAACACCCTTGAAGCCCTTCTGCACGATGTTGCCGTGCTTGAAGTCGACCCCGGTAAGATCGTGCCCTTCCTGACCGATGTAACTGATCACCACCCCGACGTATCCGATCGGGATCTCCATCATCGGGATCTCCTCGATCTGCACGGCCCATGGGTTGAGGTTGTATGATCCCGCGAGCACGACCTGCGGCTGCAGCCCTCGGTTACCGCCGTTCTTGATGAAGGAATCGAAATCCTGGAAGTTGTTGTGACCCTCGATCAGCTTACCCGCGATCTGGCCCGCTTCGATGGGTTGACCGTCCAAGGTGGTAACGATGCCGACCATGCTCTCCTGGATGCGTACCATGTCCGTGATGGACACCTGGAAAAGCATCGTGTTGATCCTGTATGAACCTGCTGTGATGTACACGGTCTGTCGACCGCGCTGGCCACCGTTGCTCAGGAACTTCTCCGCATCCTGGAAGTTGTCGCATTCGACCCTTCGCGCAAGGATATTGCCCGTAGGGATCTCGGCACCATCCTTCGACAGAACCAGACCGATCCGACCTTCCGGGATCACGGTGAAGGGTTCCATGGTCACATCGAACTGCCAGAACCACATCCAGAAGTAGAGACCTGGCGCCAGGGTCTTCGCCTGGAAACCAGCTTCACCCTTGGTGGCGATGATGCGGCCATCGGGCAGTTCCTTGTTCGCTCCGAACAACACGAATTTCTTCGTCACCAGTCCGATGCGGTCCTCGGGTACGATCACCACGCCGAAGAAGACGCGCAGCACTTGCTTGTAAAGGATGAGGCTGATGATCAGTGGGAGCACCCACCACATGTTCAGGAAGGAGATCGACATCGTCCGGGTTGTTAAGCGTTCATCGAACAAGTGATCCTCTTCGGTGAACGGGCGGCTCGAAAGTAGTGGGCTCCGGATCACCCACAAGTACCACGCGGATGAGCGGAAGCGGATCAGGGCGAATGGCAGGCGGACTTCAGGATCGGCGACGGACCAACCATCAGTCGGGGATCGGAAGTGCGGGGACGGGGTCGGTCGTGCGCGTCAGGAAGCGTTGGCGGTACGTCGGGTCGAAAGCGATGACCGCGATCCCGAGCACCACCAAAGCGATGAAGCCCGCCATGCCGACCGGCGAGTTCACCAATGAACCGCCGCCCCAAGCGAACAACGCATAGCCACCAGCACTGCCGTTGATACAACCATGCAGAAGCCCGGCCGCCCACGTGGTACCCGACCGCAAGCGCGCACGATCGAACTGCAGAGCGAGCAAGATGCAGAAGACCACCATGAGGCCAATGCCGAGCATGGGATGCTCTGGGTAGTTGTGACCCATGGCAATGAGCGGCGCGTGCCAGAGGCCCCAGAAGAAACCGGTAAAAAGCACGCGCCGGGCACCGGACCAATGCGCTGTGGCCTGGAACAGGTACCCGCGCCAACCGAGCTCCTCCCCCATCATCACGGGCAAGTTCAGTGTGCAGGCCGAAAGCAACGTGACCAGGGCAAGACCGACCAGCAGTAAGGCCCCAGGCAGGTGATGTCCTTCCAGCATCGTGGCCAACGTATTGGACTTCACACCTGAGCTGGCCATCATCTCGCCCACTGAAGTGAGCAATCGTTCCTGTGTGATCGAAACATGGCCGAAGGCTTCGATCCCGAGTCCGTCACCGAACACCTTGGCCACCAACAAGGACAAGGGGATCAGGACCAGGCCGACCACCGCGGTCCAGGCGACCTGTCGCCAATGCACGCCTTTCAGACCGATGCCCAGTCCCGACCAAGGTGCATGATCGAGGGATCGTTGCTGGATGATGGCCGCCAAGGCGGGACCGAACATCGAGAGCCCGGCCATGAACATGTAACCGAGCGATTGCGCGGGACCCGCCCCCAACGCTACACCTAAGCCCACGATGCTCCAGCTGATCGCATAGGCGAGAAAAAGGAATGAAACGATGCGCTTGTTGGCATTGGTCATAGGGTGAAGGTAGATGCGGTTCCTTTCACTTGGAAAGCATCCATGAGGAACAGGGCCCGGTTGAAAAGCTCGCTGGGCAGTATGTGACCTTCGTGCCCACCTTCCGGAGATTCGAGGAACTTTCACCAAACCGGATACCTATGAACACGAAAATGCTGCTCGCGGCCTTGGCCGCTGGCGTTACTGGCTTCCTCCTGGGCTGGGTCATCTTCGGCATGGCCTTGATGGGCTACTATGAGGCCAACACGATCCACTACGAAGGGTTGATGAAAGCCGAAGGAGAAATGAACCTCTTGTTGGTGCTGCTCGCGAATCTGGTGTTCGGGATCCTGCTCGCGTGGGCCGCAAGTCGCATGGGCATCACAACCCTGCAAGGTGGGTTGGTGGCCGGAGCCGTCATCGGGTGCCTTGTGTACTTGAGCATCGATCTGATGTTCATGGCCATGATGAACTGGTACGCGAACCACACCATCGTGATCGTGGACGTCCTCGCGAACACGGTCTGGGCCGCTGGTATGGGTGCGGTGGCCGGCTTCGTGCTGGGTACAGGGAAGAAGAGCGCCTAAGGCTTTCCTTCAGCGATGGTCGAAGTGGAGCACACCGCTCCGCCCGGATCACCGTGTGCCCTGACCACGAAACGTTCCCGAAACACAAGGTTCACCAAAGCTGTATCTGCACAACACCGCCCCGTAATATGTGGGCTGTTGCTTCGCAGCATGAAGCGCAGCATTCCGATCCTCTTGACCTCAACGCTGCTGATAGGCTGCACGAGGGAGTCGGATCCTGCACCTGCAGTTCCTGATACGATAACTGCAGGTCGCCTTGTGGTGAATGAGATGGTCGCCTCGGGCTCCATGACCGCCAACGAGTTCGGCGATCATGCGGACTGGATCGAATTGTACAACCCTGGGCCCACCCTCCACATGGAAGCCGGTGAGTGGTACCTGAGCGATCGTTCACAAGGCGATCCTGAACCTTTCGAATTGCCTCCGATCGACATTCCAGAGCAGGGCTATGTGCTCATCTGGTGCGACGGTGAGGACATTGTCACGGATGCGATCCATACGGATTTCGCACTTTCCAGTAAGGACGGT
>JADZGG010000375.1 GCA_020854015.1 Flavobacteriales bacterium | reverse complement strand
CGGGACCGACACGGCGTTCACCGTCGTTGTGCGGGACACACTTCCTCTCGATCTGGACGTGCGCACCTTCGAGGCAGGGGCAAGCATCCATCCATACACATATTCGCTGACAGGTGATGGCATTCTCACCTTCACATTCACCAACATTCTGCTGCCTGACAGCAACACCAATGAGCCCTTGAGCCATGGTCTGGTCAACTTCCGGCTCAGACCCCTCTTTCCGCTCAACTTAGGCCAGGAGATCACGAATGTGGCCGATATCTACTTCGACTTCAACACACCCATCCGCACTCCCGATGCCACGGTGATCGTTACCAATGCGACCAAGGTATCTGCTGAGGTCGAGACTTCGCAACTCGTTGTCTTCCCAGTGCCAGCAAGGAACCTAGTGACCGCGCTCGCGCCGGATGGTTTCACTCCCGTGCAAGCTCTGGCCTTTGGAGGAGACGGTCGGAATGTCCCCCTCCCCATCACGTTCGGTCCTGGCGCGCAATTGCAGATACCGATCCAGCACTTGGCACCGGGTCCGTATGTTCTGACTTTGCGCGCTCGGGACGGTCGCACCCTTTCAGCCCGTTTCACCAAGGAGTGACGGTGGTTTGGTAGTTTTGCGGCCCTCGTGGATAAGTCGGTAGCGGCAGTGGGCAGGTGGCAGGTGGCAGGGCTTCTTCTGTAACTGCCCACTGCAACTGCCTCCTGTCCCTGCTCCTGCCACCTGACCGATGGGTTCCACCCGCACCGCCGCATACCACACCTTGGGCTGCAAGCTCAACTTCAGCGAGACCAGCACCCTGGCCCGTTCGCTGGAGGAGGCTGGCTATGCCCGTGTGAAGGTCGAGGACCGGCCGGATGTGTTCGTGCTGAACACCTGCAGCGTGACCGAGAACGCCGACAAAGAATGCCGACGGCACGTGCGCCGCTTCCAAGCCATCAATCCGGAGGCCTTCATCGCCGTGGTGGGTTGCTATGCGCAGCTGAAGCCCGAAGAGATCGCCGCGATCCCCGGCGTGGACCTGGTGCTGGGTGCCAATGAGAAGTTCGACCTGGCCACGCATATTGAAGCCTTGGACGGAAAGCAGGAGCATGGCAAGGCCCTGTTCGGCGCCATCAGAGAAGTGAAGCGCTTCATCCCCAGCTGGAATTCCGGCGATCGGACCCGCACCTTCCTGAAAGTGCAGGACGGCTGCGATTACTTCTGCAGCTTCTGCACCATTCCACTGGCCCGAGGTCGCAGCCGCAGCGGTACCGTGGCGGAGACCGTGGCACAAGCGGAGGCCATCGCTTCACAGGGCATCCGCGAGGTGGTGCTTACCGGTGTGAACACGGGCGATTTCGGTCGCTCATACGGCGAGGACTTCCTGCAACTGATCCAGGCTTTGGATCACGTGGAAGGCATCGATCGCTTCCGCATCAGCAGCATCGAACCGAACCTGTGCAACGACGATGTGATCCGCTTCGTGGCGCAGAGCAAGCGCTTCGCACCGCACTTCCACATGCCCTTGCAGAGCGGCAGCGATGCGATCCTGGAGCGCATGCGGCGCCGCTACGACACCGCGCTCTACGCCGAACGTGTCCACGCGATCAAGACGCTTATGCCCCATGCCTGCATCGGCGTGGACGTGATCACCGGTACGCCTGGTGAAACGGAGGAAGAGTTCCTCAAGACACACGCGTTCCTGCGGTCGATCCCGGTGGACTATCTCCATGTGTTCACCTACAGCGAGCGCGCCAACACGACGGCCGTCCGCATGGAGGACAGCGTGCCGATGGAGGTCCGTCGCGAGCGCACCAAGCAGCTCCGCATTCTCGGCAGTAAGCTCCAGCGCGCGTTCTACGACAGGCACATCGGCGCATCACGTCCTGTGCTTTTTGAAGCTGAAGAAACGGAAGGCCAAATGCTCGGCTTCACGGACAACTATGTCCGCGTGACCCTCCCCTACGATGCTTCGCTGGTGAACACCATCGTGCCGGTGACCTTGGGCCGCATCAATGGCGATGGGCACGTTACCGGAAGCTTCGACGTAACGAACGGGTCAGTACCGGCCCCCTGCCAATTGGTAACTGCCAACTGACCATGTACCCCACCCTCTATCACGCCTTCGTCGACCTGTTCGGGATCGAACTGAGCGGGCTGAAGTTCCTGAACAGCTTCGGTTTCTTCGTGGCGCTGGCCTTTCTGGCGGCCGGGTGGACGCTCCGACTGGAACTGCAGCGTCGCACGACGCTCGGTCAGATCGCCAATACCACAACAACGGTCACTGAAGGCGCACCAGCGAAGCCGCTCGACCTGTTCCTCAACGGGCTCATGGGTTTCCTGCTCGGGTGGAAAGTCTCCTACATGTTGCTGAACTGGAGCGAAGTGACCGCCTCGCCCCCCACTTTCCTCTTGAGCGGCAAAGGCTACTTTCTCCCGGGCCTGCTCGCAGGTGTCGGCTTTGCATATTGGATGTGGCGTGATGCGCAGAAGAACAGGTTGGCGCAGCCCAAGCAGCGTACCGTGACGCTGACGCCGGCCGCTCATGTGGGCAACATCACCCTGACAGCCGCGCTCTGGGGCTTCATCGGGGCCAAGCTCTTCCATTGGATCGAAACTCCGGGCGACTTTCTGAAGTTCATCCAGAACCCCAGTGGGGATGGCATCATCAGCGGCCTCACCATGTACGGAGGGCTCATCGTGGCGGGCTACATGGTGATCCGCTACTTCAGGCTGCATGGGTTGGCCGTCCTGCCCTCCATGGATTCCGCTGCTCCCGGTCTCATGCTCGCCTACGCCATCGGTCGCATCGGTTGTCAGGTGAGCGGTGACGGCGACTGGGGCATCGTGAACAGCGCCTACCTCACCAACCCCGACGGCACTGTTGCTGCGGCCACCATCGATCAGGTGCGGACCGAGATCGACGCTCACGCCATGTTCTATGCGCACCACTTCGGCTCCACGGAAACGGTACCGATGAAAGCCGTTGTCGCGCCCTCCTTCCTGCCGGAGTGGTCCGTGGCCTTTGCGTATCCGCACAACGTGAACAGCGTGGGCATGGAAATGGACGGATGCCAGGACACGTTCTGGGGCGACCATTGCGCGGCGCTGCCCCTACCCGTGTTCCCGACGCCGCTTTACGAGGTCATTGTTTGCGGCTTGTTCGCAGCATTGCTGTGGGCCATCCGCAAACGCTTGCGTGTACCGGGTATGCTGTTCGCGGTGTACCTGCTGCTGAACGGCTTCGAGCGCTTCTGGATCGAGAAGATCCGCGTGAACGAGCCCTTCCTCGGCCCCATCACTCAGGCCGAAGTGATCAGCACGCTCCTGTTCCTGCTCGGACTTGCCGGGCTCCTCTGGCTCAAGCGCCGCGCCACCCATGGATCTGAAGCAGCTCACTAGCGACGTTTCCCTGCTGTGTGGTGAAGTGGCGGAGTTCATCCGTACCGAGGCCGCACGCTTCACCGAGGCCAGCGTTGAAAGTAAGAGCCTCAACAACCTGGTTAGCTACGTCGATAAGACCGCCGAGACTCGCTTGGTGGAAGGGCTGGGCAAGATGGTGCCGGAAGCGGGATTCATCGCGGAGGAAGGCACCGGCGAACGCAAGGAAGGCCTCAACTGGATCATCGACCCGCTGGACGGCACCACCAACTTCGTCCACGGAGTGCCCTGCTATTGCATCAGCATCGGTCTGGCCGATGGCAACGACATGTTGGTGGGCGTCGTGCTGGAGGTCACACACAACGAGTGCTTCAGCGCTTGGAAAGGGGGCGGTGCCTGGCTCAACGGCAAGGGCATCCGTGTGTCGCAACGTCCACGCCTCCAAGACAGCTTGCTGGCAACAGGATTTCCGTATGATGACTTCGGCCGCGAGGCCCAATACATGGACCTGCTCCGTGCGCTGATGCACAACAGCCGCGGCATCCGCAGGCTCGGCAGTGCAGCAGCGGATCTCGCCTACGTGGCCTGCGGTCGCTTCGAGGCCTTTTGCGAGTACGGGCTGAATCCGTGGGACGTGGCCGCTGGCGCACTGTTGGTCAAAGAGGCGGGCGGCACGGTCACTGACTTTCGTAATGGTGACGAGTGGCTCTTCGGCGAGGAGCTTGTCGCGAGCAATGGTCGCATCCACGATGAGCTGATCGGTCCCATCGGGAAGTTCTTCGGGAAGTGATCCGTGCCGAACTTCACGCCATGATCATCGGCGTTGCAGGTCCTTACTCCGCTCCCACTGCTGAAGCGCGCCAGGCGAACCTGGATGCGATGAACGCTGCGGCAGCCCGCCTTCTGGAGATGGGTCATGTTCCCCTGATCGGCATGAACGCGGCGATCCCGGTATTGGTGCAGGCACAAGTCCCCGACCGGTACAAGGCCGTGATGGACATCTCCCTTGCTGTGATCGGCGCCTGCGATGCGCTGCTGCTCATCGGCGAAAGTCCGGGTGCCAACAAGGAGCGTAACCTCATCCTCTCCCGTGGCAAGCCCGTCTACCTGCGGCTCGAAGATGTACCGGAACCATGATCGTCGCCACCACGGAACGCCTTGTTCTGCGCGACCTGGAAGAGCGGGACGCGGCGGACATCCTGCTGCTCAACAACGACCCCGAGGTGCTGAAGTACGTCCACGACATACCGTTCGCTAACGTTGCCGCAGCCCGTCATTGGATCGCGGATATCGGCAGACAACTTCCATTGGGCATCGGTCGCTGGGCGATCGAGAGGCACGATGGCACCTGGATCGGTCGTTGCAGCCTTCGACGACAGGCCAATGACGAAGTCCTGATGGGCTATCGCCTTTTGCGCGAGCATTGGGGCAAAGGCTATGCGAGCGAAGCCGTCCGCGTGATGCTGGACCACGCGTTCAACGTCCATCGACTTCCATACGTCGCATCAAAGGTCGCGCGCGACAACATCGCCAGTCAGCGTGTCGTCCTAAAGAACGGTGGTCGCTTCTGGAAGGAAGATGCCTGTGGCCACTTCACCGACGCGCTTGTGTACCGCTTCGAGCTATGACCGCTCCCGTCCTCCTCGCCGCTTTCACAGCCAAGATCCACATCATCGGCATCAACCCGTACGTCCTGCTGCCGGATGCGCATCTGCAGAAGCTCTTCGCACAAGCCGATAAGGAAAAAGGCCCCATTCCGGTGCACGGTACGCTGGACGGTCACGCCTTCATCCAAACACTGGTGAAGTACGCCGGGCATTGGCGCCTTTACGTGAACGGCCCCATGCTGAAAACCTCGCGCAAGGCGGTCGGCGACCACGTTTCAGTGCGCATCGCCTTCGATCCGGAAGAACGAACGACCCCTGCATCCAGCACTGGCGGCCGCGCTGAAAACCAACCCGAAGGCGGCCAGGACCCTGGAATCTCTTTCCCCTTCACGGCGGAAGGAGGTGGTGCGCTACATCAACCACCTGAAGAGCGAAGAAGCGATGAAGCGCAACGTGGAACGGGCCATCAAATTCCTGTTGGGCATGGAGCGTTTCGCAGGGCGTGAAAAGCCGTGACCCTGCACTATCAAGCCCACCTCGATACCTTGAAGACGCGCTTCGGCGACCTTCGCTCATCACGAAACACTAAGAATGAAACACCGCGCCATTCTGATATCCGCTGCCTTGTTCGCGGCGTGCCACAACCCCACACGCACGGACGACCCCGATGCGTTCATCATGCGCCATGTGGAAACGGGTCTCTGCACACCTGTGGTGATCGAAGGCGACAGGACGTGGACCATCGAAGAGCGCATGAAGCACTACGGTGTTCCTGGCATGAGCATCGCCATCATCGATGACTTCAAGATCGCATGGGTGAAGAGCTACGGCGTGATGGACAGCACAAGTTCACGACCCGTTACGGACAGCACCTTGTTCCAAGCGGCGTCCATCAGCAAGCCAGTGTTCACCATGGCCGTGTTGAAGCTCGCGGAGCTGGGTGCGGTGAAGCTTGACGTCGATGTGAATGAACAACTCCGCTCGTGGAAGGTCCCTGAGAATGAGTTCACATCCACGGAAAAGGTCACCTTGAAGCGGCTGCTTGGCCACGTTGCCGGCACAACGGTACACGGCTTCCAAGGCTACGGCCCAGCTGAACCTCTGCCGACGTTGAACCAGATCCTGAACGGTGAAACGCCTTCAAACTCACCATCGGTCGTGGTGGATCAGACACCTGGAAGCAAGTGGCGTTACTCTGGCGGCGGCTATTGCATCGCTTCACAAGTGGTCCTTGATGCGAAGGGTGGCACCATCCCACAGCACATGAATGAGCTCGTATTGAAGCCGCTTGGCATGTCACGAAGTACGTATCAGCAACCGCTTCCGGAAGCATGGGTCCACAACGCAGCAAGCGGTCATCTTCCCGACCGGACACCGGTGAAGAGCAAGTGGAACGTGTACCCGGAGCTATCGCCTGATGGCCTGTGGACCACCGCAACTGACCTCGCTCAATTTGTGATCGACCTGCAACGCACCGTTGCGACCGACAGCGGAAAAGTGCTCCGCCGCACTACGATCATGCAGATGGTTGAGCCTTATGTCGAGCCATTCGCAGGAGTTGGGCTGACACTGGAGAACAGGAAGAATGAGATCTATTTCGAGCACGGTGGCTGGAACGAAGGCTTCTGCGGTCAGATATACGGACAT
>JADZGG010000374.1 GCA_020854015.1 Flavobacteriales bacterium | reverse complement strand
TGCGCCGTCACCAGATCGATCACCGGATGGTGGATGTCGCGGGCCTGAATGAACACTGTACCTGGCGCCCGGCTCCTTCCGCTGCGCCCTGCCACCTGTGCCATCATCTGGAAGGCCCGCTCGTGTGCCCTGAAATCCGGGAATCGCAATAGGCTGTCGCCGTTCAGGATCCCGACGACCGAGACCCGCTCAAAGTCGAGCCCCTTGGTCACCATTTGCGTACCGACGAGGATGTCGACCTCCCCCTCGCCGAACCGGCTGAGAATCCGCTCAAAGGCTTGCTTGCCGCGCGTAGTGTCCTGGTCCATCCGGGCCACGCGTGCATCCGGCATGAACTCAGCAAGTTCCTCTTCGATCTTCTCCGTACCGAATCCGAGCATGCGAATGCGAGGGCTGCCGCAGGAACCGCATTGGGTCGGGGGGGGGTAGGTGCGGCCGCAATAATGGCACCGAAGGTCATGAGCGCTCTTGTGGTACGTGAGGCTGACGTCACAGTGCTCGCATTGGGGCACCCAACCACAGGTCTCGCACTGCCATACCGGCACATAGCCCCGCCTGTTCTGGAAGATGATGGCTTGTTCCTTTCGCGCAATGGCCTGTTGAAGACCTTCGATCAGCGTGACCGAGAAGTGCCCACGCATGGCCTTGCGCTTGTAGGCGTCCCCCAGATCCACACGCACTATGGCGGGCAGGGTCCCTTCTCCATAACGTGTAAGCAGTTCAGCATAGCCGAACTTGCCCGTGCGGGCGTTGTACAGGCTCTCGAGGGAAGGTGTGGCGGAGCCCAGCAATGCCCTTGCACCGTGGATGGTGGCCAGCACCAAGGCCATGTCACGGGCGTTGTATCGCGGTGCCGGGTCGTGTTGCTTGTAGCTGGGGTCGTGCTCTTCGTCCACGATCACCAGTCGCAGGTCGTGGAAGGGGAGGAACAGGGACGATCGAGCGCCGATCACCACCCGGTGGGCCTGCGGATCACGTTGCATGCGAAGCCACAGATCGGTGCGTTCACGCTGGGGTATCCGCGAATGGAACACCACGACCTGATCGCCGAAGCGGGCCCGCATCCGACCGATGACCTGAGTTGTGAGAGCGATCTCCGGAAGCAGGTAGAGCACCTGGCCGCCTTCCTGGAGCACCTCATTGATCAATGTGGCGTACAGTTCGGTCTTACCGGAAGAGGTGACGCCCCTCAAAAGAACATGGTCGTGCGCGGTGAAGCCATCCCGCACAGCATCCAGTGCTTTGCGTTGATCCTCGCTCAGTACGAGCGGAGCGGCGTTGGCAGCAGCACCGGAAGGCGCGTCGGCGGCGCGTTCGGTGACGCGCAGCACACCCTTGTCGCAGAGCTGCTTCAAGTGAGCGGGAGAGGCATCACTGAGCTTGAGCAGCTCATCTCGTTTCACCTCACGCGGTGCAGCGGAAAGGCAGCGGCTCAATTCGATGAAGCGCATCAGTAGGTGCAACTGCTTCGGCGCCTTTTCCAAACGGTCGAACAAGTGATGGAGCTGCTCCTCGGTGTCTCCTTCGGGTCCTTGTTCCACGAGCCGCAGCATGCGGGGCTTGAAGCGCTCACCGATCTCTTCGGCCACCGTGAGGGCTCCTTCGGCGATCAACTTCTGAATGGCCGCAATGGGGTCCTTCACCTGCAGGATCTCGGAGGCTTCACCCAAGGTCAACTTGTGGCGTTGCTCCAACACGCTCAAGAGGATCGCTCGTCGAGCGTCAGGTGTGGAAGCGGTCGCTACGTTCGGGCCGCTGATCAAGTTGGTCTCGCTGGTGAGCACCAAGGGGCCGGGCATGGCCGCCAGCATCACTTCGCCCAAGGTGCACAGGTAGTGCTCCCGTACGCGTTGCCACAGCGCCAGCTGGCGTTCGTTCACCACCGCGGCCTCGTCGAGCACCGAACTGATGCTCCGGACCTGGCGACCTAGCGGGCTTTTGTCGTGTACGCGCAGGACAAGCCCTGAATAGCTGCGGCGCGGACCGAAGGGCACGACCACGCGCATGCCCGGTCGTACATCCGAACCATCCGGCACTCCGTACGTGTACGTTCCTGGTACGCTCAACGGCAGAATGATATCGGCGAAGCGCTCCACGTTCACGGTCAAGGGCGCGAAGATCGCGCATGTGCGACCGGTGTCGGTTCCGCTTGGGATCCCTCGACACGGAGTCAGCCCGTTCACAGCTCCGGTCCCTTGTTCGCCTATTTTCGCCAAATGCGTTCGCTCCCCCAGCGCTTGCTGCTTCTTGTCGCCTGCCTGTTCGCTCTGAGCTCCGTTCAGGCGCAGATCGTGCTGTCGAACACGCAGACACCGGCGGCCTTGGTCCAGAACGTTCTTCTCGGACCGGGCGTTACGGTGAGCAACATCACCTTCAACGGCGTGCCGGCCAACGCTGTCACTGAGCAGGTCGGGTCCTTCAACGGGGTCAATACCACCTTGGGGATGGCGCAGGGTCTGATCCTGGCCACGGGCGACATCATGAACGCGGCCGGACCGAACAATTCGGGAAGTAGCAGCCAGGGGGGCGGAAACTTCGGCCAGAGCGACCCGGACCTCGCCGTGCTCTCCAACCCGCAGACGGTGAACGATGCGGCCGTGCTGGAGTTCGACTTCGTGCCCACCGGCGATTCTTTGAAGTTCGACTTCGTGTTCGGCTCGGATGAGTACCTGGAGTTCGTGAACAGTGTGAACGACATCTTCGGTTTCTTCCTCAGCGGACCGGGGATCTCCGGCACTTTCACGAACGGGGCCATCAACATTGCTTTGATCCCCGGCACCACCGACCCCGTCACGATCAATACGGTGAACAATGTGGTGAACTCGTCATATTACGTGGTCAATGGGACGGGTATCAACGCTCCCTTCAACAGCAATGCGCAGTATGTGCAGTACGATGGGTTCACCACGGTGCTCACAGCGCGAGCGCAGGTGACCTGCGGGCTTACCTACCACATCAAGATCGCCATCGGTGATGCGAGCGACACGGTCTGGGACAGTGCGGTCTTCCTGAAGGCGGGAAGTTTCCAGAGCAACCAAGTGGCCATCGTGAGCGAGGTGATCGCCGGCGGTATCGACAGCTTGTTCTACGAGGGTTGTGGTGAAGCACTGCTCTACCTGGTCCGTGGCGCGCCGATCACTGCAGCGGATACCATGCAGCTGCTCACTTCGGGCTCTGCTACGGAAGGGGTGGATTATTCGGCGCTACCGCCCGAAGTGATCTTCGCCGCTGGTGAGGACAGCGTACTTCTCACCATTGATGCCGTTCTTGACGCCATTCCTGAAGGGCAGGAGACGATCCAACTGGTCGTGATCAACGAAGGACCCTGTGGTTCGGATACCGCGACGGTGGTGATCCTTCTCGAAGAGGCCCCCCTGATCCAAGTGGTTCTGAGCAACGATACCAGCTTGACCTGCAACGACAGCACCCTGGTAGTGGCGACGGTGACCGGTGGTTTCGGTAACTACGGTCTTGATTGGGACCAGGGGATCCCGGATGGTTCTTTCAGCGGTTGGGTGGCACCCGCCCAGACAACGACCTACAACCTGATCGTCACGGACGATTGTGGAGTGATCACGCAGACAGAGAGCGTAACGATCAGTAAGCCTATCTCGCCGCCCTTGGTGGTTCAGGCCCTTCCTGACATCACGGTCTATTGCCCGGAGACCCCGGTGCAACTGCAAGCGGTCGCGCAAGGTGGTGATCTGCCCTATCAATACAGTTGGAGCAACGGGCTTGGTTCCAATGTCACGGCCACGGTGGCCCCGCCTGTCACCCAGTCCTTCAGCGTCACGGTGACGGACCGGTGCGGCAGGGACACGAGCGATCTGGTGACGGTGACCGTGGACTACGACACGCTTCGGGTGCTCATCGCTCCGGATACCTTCATCTGCATCACGGATACGGCGGTGTTGCACGCTTTGCCCACATTGGGGTGGGGCGGCTACAGCTACCTGTGGAACGATGGTTCATTGGCGGATACGCTGGCGGTATGGCCCAGCTACAACACGATCTATTCGGTCACGGTCATGGACGGATGCGGGATCGTGGCGAGTGATGCGGTAGGGGTGGGAGTGAACGCGCCGTTGGCGGACTTCTGGTGGGGGGGCAGCAGCCAGGTCAACAACTTCCCCATACCGTTCCTGGACCGCTCGTTCGGCGCCAACTATTGGAACTGGGACTTCGGCGCGCCTGGCCTTACGAGCACTGAGCAGAACCCTTTCTTCACTTACCCTGAGCCGGGTGATTACACGGTGATGCTGGCCATCGAGGACACACTCGGCTGCCGGGACACCACCTATCGCTCCATCACTGTGCAGCAAGAGTTCAACTTGTACATCCCGAACGCATTCTCCCCGGATGGAGATGGCTTCAACGAGGTTTTCATGGCCCAAGGGACAGGACTCCGCGATTTCCGCCTTCGGATCTTCGATCGTTGGGGCGAGCTGCTGTTCGAAACGGACGATGTGCTTCGCCCGTGGGATGGGAACTACAATGGGGCGCCGGCCCCGACGGGCGTCTACGTCTACCAGATCCGTGTGAAAGCACTGATCGGTGAGACCTACGAGCGTTCCGGACACGTGACCCTGCTGCGGTAGTACCTGTCTGACCTGTATATCGATCGATCTCCTGGTCCGCTGCCGGGCAACGTTCGGAACGGTCCGTGTTGTCTATGGGGCGTAATACCAGGATCGACCATGAGGCGCAAGAGCGAAAAACCACAGGAGCGGACGTCCCCTTCGGTATATGATCTGACCACACCGCTGGTCGACAAGTACCTCCGGCAGATGCGTAGGCACATCCGATTCCCACGGTACTATAAGAAGGCCCTGAACTGGTAGTTCCAGGCCGCAGATGGCCTGTTAAGCGGGTGGTACTTCCTCCCGTAAGGCTTGGGCTGTTGAAAAGTGGGCCTGAGCGGGGTAGGCTTGGGGAGAGGGCACGGCTACTTTCGTTCCCGAACTTCTGAAACGCAACGTGCGAACATGTCCGTGCATCTCCCTTTGAAATGGACCTTGGCCACGGTCCTGGGCGCCAGCCTGCTGGCCTGTGGTGGTGAGCATACCGCTACCGATGGTCATACCGGTGCCGCCGATACGCTGGATACCGTTGTCGAACAACGGACCACAGGTCTGATGAACGTAGGTGGAAAGCTGTTCAGCATCCCTTCCCCCGTGCAGACGGCACTACTGTTCCGCAAGCTGGGGGTGGGTTACCAAAAGGAATTGCCCCTTCCGGTCGAGCAATTGGACAAGTTGACCAACAAGGCGGGCCGAGCGCTCGCCATGGGCATGTACGGAGCCGACCTGGCTTACGTGACGATCGAGAAGGATGGCAGTCGCGCGCTCACCACGCTGGGCCTCATCGAGAAGCTCAGCGGTCAGCTGGACCTGACCAATGCGTTCGACAAGGCCCTGCTGGAGCGTTTCAAGAAGAACGTGGCCCATGAGGACAGCCTTCTTGTGTTGACCGGCTCCGCTTACCGCGCTGCCGACGAATACCTGAAGGTGAACGGACGTGATGATGTGTCGGCACTTGTGCTTACCGGTGGTTGGCTCGAGTCCCTCTACTTAACAGTGAACGCCACTTCCAGCAAGAACGACCAAGCCCTTGCGCAGCGCATCGGCGAGCAGAAGCGCACCTTGGATGACCTGATCACACTCCTGCAAGGCGCCGATAAGGAGAACTTGTACGGCTCGCTCATCACCGAGATGAAGACCTTGCAAACGGCCTTTGCTGGTGTCACTGCCACCTACACGTTCGAGAAGCCTGTGACCGACGCGAAGTCCAAGACCACGCACATCAATAGCACAAGCGTCATCACTGTTTCCCCCGCCCAGATCAAGGCGATCGGCGAGCAGGTGAACAAGATGCGCATCCAGATCCTGGCCTGAACATGAACTTCCGAACGTTCCTTCCCGCGCTGGCCCTGGCCACCCTTTCAACCAGTGCTATCGCCCAGTGCGACACCATTGCCTCGGTCTGCGAAAAGCACATCACCCAGGCCTACATCCCCGATGGTCAGTTCTATCGCGCGCTGCTCAGCGGTGAGGAGATGGCCGAGTTCAACCTGACGCTTTTCGGTGGGACCACGTACCGAGTGGCGGCCTGCAGCGGCCTTTCCGATCGCAACCTGGTGTTCTCCGTGTTGGACCGCGATCGCAATGTGCTGTTCACCAACAAGGAATTCAGCAACGATCCTTACTGGGACCTGGTGGTGGCGAACACCATTGAGGTGACCATGGAGGCCCAGTTGGACCCCGCCAAGTTGGGTTCCGGTTGTGCGGTGCTCCTCATCGGATTCAAGAAGTAGCGCTTCCGGGCAGGACCCGGTGGAACTTTTGAACGGCCCTCACGTAAAGAGGGCCGTTCTCATTTTCGGGACCTCCGGAAGTTCCACGCCCGTCCATGAGCGAGAAGATCCTCAAAGCCCTCCTTCAACTGTTCGCGATCATCGCGAAAGTGGATGGTACGTCGGCCGCCGGCCGATCCGGGGCGGCGATCGTTTCCCGCTTTCTCCGCCAACAGTTCACGGCCGAAGTGGCCCAAGGTCACCTAACGACCTTTGAGACCTTCGTCAGCGCTTATCGCACCAGTGGTGGTGCCAGCCAGAAAGGCCGGAAGCGCACCTCCATGAATTCAGTGAAGGTGCTCAAGATCTGCACCCAGATCAATGAAGAGCTC
>JADZGG010000373.1 GCA_020854015.1 Flavobacteriales bacterium | reverse complement strand
CGCATGGTGCTGTCCAGGCGCATGGCAAGCCCCCACTCCAGGTCCATGCCGATGAGCAGGGGTGTGCGGGCGAGCTTCTGGTAGCGGTCGGTGAGCGCCGCTTGGCGCATGGGTCCGCCTTGGAAGAAGATGAGCCCGCCGATGTTGCGCTGGCGGATGAGGTCCTCGATCTGGCGCTCGTGGTCGCGGCCCTTGTTGCTGTAGGCGGCCACCATCATCAGCTGGGCGATGCGTTCATCCAGCGAGAGCGTGGTGAGCATGGAATCCGCCCAGGGTGCGGAGGCTTCCAGAAAGGCGGGCGTGCGGTTGGGCACCGGCCGCCCCCCGAGCATGAGCACGGCCGCACCGGCCAGCAACGGAAGAACAAGGACTCTTTTCATGCGGGAGAAGGGACCGGAGAATGCACGAAGTCCCTTGAAGGACAAGGCTTTTCCGGTCTTGGTCGCGAAGCTACCCTGGAGCATAACGGAGGAAGGCCATGATCCGTGCCAGTTTTGAACAGCAGCACCGGGATGAACGCGGGTGCCTCGCGCGGTTGAAGTTCCGTTGGCAGTGAATGCGTCAAGGTGACGGGGGAAGGGGCGTCGGCCACATCTTTGCAGTTCGCCACCGAACATGTCCGACATCATTCGCCTGCTGCCCGACCACGTGGCCAACCAGATCGCGGCCGGCGAGGTGGTTCAACGGCCCGCGAGCGTGGTGAAGGAGTTGCTGGAGAACAGCGTGGACGCCGGTGCCACGCGCATCACCTTGGTGGTGAAGGACGCCGGGCGCACCTTGATCCAGGTGATCGACGACGGCCGGGGCATGGGTCCTGCCGACGCGCGCATGTGCTGGGAACGGCATGCCACCAGCAAGATCACCCAGGCCGACGACCTGCAGGCCATCCGCACCAAGGGCTTCCGCGGGGAAGCGCTGGCGAGCATCGCCGCCATCGCCCAGGTGGAGCTGCGCACCCGCCCCGCAGAAGATGAGCTGGGCACCCGCGTGGTGATCGAAGGCAGCCGCGTGAAACTGCAGGAGACCGTGGCCTGCGCCGAAGGCTCCTCGCTCAGCGTACGCAACCTCTTCTTCAATGTGCCTGCACGCAGGCAGTTCCTCAAGAGCGATAGTGTGGAGCTGAAGCATGTGATCGATGAGTTCCAGCGTGTGGCCCTCGCCCACCCTGAGATCGCCTTCGACCTGCTGCACAACGACAACGAGATCCACCGCATGCCCGCCGGACAGGAGCGCCAGCGCATTGTTCACGTGTTCGGTCGCAAGTACGAGGAGCGGCTGGTACCGGTGGAAGAAGCGACCGACTTCGTGAGCGTGCAGGGCTTCGTGGGCAAGCCTGAGTTCGCCAAGCGCACGCGGGGGGAACAGTTTTTCTTCGTGAACCGCCGCTTCATCCGCAGCAACTACCTGGAGCACGCCGTCCGCAAGGCTTACAACGAGTTGCTGGCACGCGACAACTACCCCAGCTGGTTCCTGTTCCTGGAGCTGGATCCCGCGCAGATCGACATCAACATCCACCCCACCAAGACGGAGATCAAGTTCCGCGACGACCGCACGGTGTACGCCATCGTGCATGCCGCTGTGCGACGGGCCTTGGGTCGCCACAACCTCACCCCCAGCCTCGACTTCGAGCCGGAACCCGCGATCATGTCGGCCTTCGCGGGTATGCCCAGCGTGCCCACCGTCGCACCGATCACCCCCGCCCCCATCTGGCGTCCGAACGACATCGGTCAGGCCCCCAACCCCAATGGCTGGCAGCGCCTCTTCGACCTGCCGGACCAAGCCCCGGTGAAGCAGCACAACGAAGCGCTGCCCGGCACCCCGACACCGGACCGCATCGTGCCCATGCGCGAGCTGGATGAGCGCGTCAGCGGTCGCGCGGTATTCCAGCTGCACGGCCGCTACATCATGGCGCAGTTGAAGAGCGGCTTCGTGGTGGTGGACCAGCAGCGGGCGCACGAACGCATCGTGTACGAATCGGCCCTGCGCACGCTCGAACGCGGCAGCGGCCCCAGTCAGGCGCTGTTGTTCCCGGTGACCCTGGAGCTGAACGCCGCCGACCATGCGCTGCTGCTCGCCATCATGCCCGAACTGCGGGCCTTGGGCTTCGACCTGGAACCACTGAGCGGCCGCAGCATCGTGGTGAACGGCATGCCCGCCGAAGGCGCCAACGACGATGCCGGTCGTCTGTTGGACCAGCTGCTCGAACAAGTGAAGAACGAACGCGGTTCCTTAAAGGCCGAACGCCACGCCACACTGGCCCGCAGCATGGCGCGCAGCATGGCCCACGGCCACGGCTCCATGCTGAACGAGGCGGGCATGCACGACCTCATCGACCGGCTCTTCGGCTGCGAAATGCCTTACTTCTCCCCGGGCGGCAAGCCCGTCCTTATCACCTACGGGCTGAAAGAGCTCGACGAACGCTTCGAACGCTAAATGAATTTGCGCACCGGCTCCTTGGAGAACACACCCACCGTGGTGAAGAACCTGGTGATCATCAACGCCCTGTTCTATTTGGTGAAGACCTTGGGCAACGGGATGTTCCTGGGCCAGCACTTGGACACCTTGCTGGGTCTGCACTACATCAGCTCACCGGATTTCCGTCCGTGGCAACTGGTGACGCACATCTTCATGCACGGTGGCTTCTGGCACCTCTTCATGAACATGTTCGGCCTCTTCATGCTGGGCTCGCCGTTGGAATACCGCTGGGGCTCGAAGCGCTTCCTCACCTACTACGGCATCTGCGGCATCGGGGCCGGTCTCCTGTACCTCGGCGTGCAGGCCTTCGACTACAACACGTTGATGGCGCAGCTCAGTCCGGAACAGGTGGCGCAAGTGCGTTTGCAAGGCCATGACCACCTCTTCGATAACCAGGCCATGAACAGCCTGGCGCAGCTCTTCTTCACCGACCTCGTCGGTGCATCGGGCGCGATCTTCGGCCTGCTGGTGGCCTTTGGCATGCTCTACCCGAACGTGGAGCTGATGATCTTCCCGCTGCCCATCCCCATCAAAGCCAAGTACTTCGTGCTGCTTTACGGTGGTTATGAACTGTACGCTGGTCTGGCGAACCACTCGGGCGATAACGTGGCCCACTTCGCGCACATCGGTGGCTTGGTGGTCGGCTTCATCACCGTGATGATCTGGCGCAAGCGTCTTCCGTATATGTAGATGGTACCGGTCCTCGTTCTCCAACAGACCTTCATTCACGCAAAACCTTCCGAAGCGGATCTTTGCACCATGGGGTTGATGGATGAGCTGAGGATGCATTGGCGCACGGGCGGCTCGCTGATCCGGCTTGTGCTGGTGAACGTGCTCGTGTTCGTCGTGTTGCTGGTCGCGCATCTGGTCATGATCCCCATCGCCGGCGATCGCGCGATCGCGGACTTCCTTTTCGACACGCAGGTGATGCACTGGTTGCAGAGCACCTACGTCTGGTCCGATCTGCTTTTCCGACCATGGACGGTGGTCACCTACATGTTCGTGCATGTGGACTTCTTCCACATCTTCTTCAACCTGCTGATGCTGTGGTTCAGTGGCAGGCTCTTCATGGACCTGCTGGGAGGCCGTCGACTCGTGGGCAACTACCTGCTGGGTGGCATCAGTGGCTGGTTGCTCTACGCGCTCGCATACAACTATGTGCCTGGCCTTCGCGCCTACTCCGACGGTCGCGACATCCTAGGCGCCTCCGCGGCGGTCATGGGCGTCTTCATCGGCATCGCCAGTTTCCGGCCGAACATGCTGGTGAACCTGCTGATCTTCGGGGAGGTGCGCTTGAAGTGGATCGCGCTGATCTACGTGGTGCTTGATCTGGTGAGCATCCGACAGGGCATGAACTCCGGTGGACACCTGGCACACATCGGCGGAGCGCTCTACGGCTACCTCGCCACCACACAACTGGAGCGCGGTCGTGATTGGTCCGGCGGACTGGTGAGCGGCATCGAACGGATCGGTGGCCTCTTCTCGCGGAAGAAGGGTTCGACACTGCGCGTGGAGAAGATGGAACGTCGCAAGGTGCGCGTGGTGGAGGACGCTGAATTCAACGCGGGGAAGAAGTTGAAGGAAGAGCGCGTGAACGCGATCCTGGACAAGATCAGCCGCTCCGGTTACGACAGCCTCAGCAAGGAGGAAAAGGACTTTCTGTTCCGGGCGAGCCATGAGCAATAGGCGGCGCACCGAACCTTCCGAAGCTGCGGAGCCCTCGGCCCCGTTACCGCGCAAGCGTCCTTCGCGCTGGCACCGCCCCCTGTGGTGGATCAAACTCGTGGTCGTCGTCGCGCTGCTGCTCTGCTACCTCAGCATTCACGTCAGCCCGGTCACCTTCTGGCCCTTGGCCTTCCTGGGCATGGCCTACCCCTACCTGTTGCTGGTGAACCTGCTGCTCATCGGTTGGTGGTTCGTGTTCCGCCGCAAGCGGATGCTGCCTTCGGTGCTGGCGATCCTGCTGGGTTGGAGCCATGTGGGTGAATACGTGCAGCTCTTCGGTCGCAATGCTGGTCCGGATGGCGCTGGTGATGGGGTGAAGGTGATGTCGTACAACGTGCGCCTCTTCGACCTGTACAACTGGAGCCACAACAAGGAGGCACGCGACCGCATCTTCGTGATGCTGCACCGGGAAGACCCTTCGATCCTGTGCCTGCAGGAGTTCTACAACCACGAGCGCGGCATGGATGATGGCTTCATCACCAAGGACAGCCTGATGGCGCGCTGGCGTTTCACCGATTGCCACGATGTGTACACGGCCCATTCCCGGTACGGGCACCACATGGGCATCGCCACCTTCAGCGCCTACCCCATTGTGAAGAAGGGCGTGATCCATTTCCCCGACGACCTGAACAACCTGTGCCTTTGGAGCGACCTGGTGATCAAAAAGGATACGGTGCGGGTGTACAATGCGCACCTGGCCAGCATCCGGTTCGGTGACGAGGACTACCGCTTCATGAAGGACCTGGCCCCGGACACGGACAGTGACAGCCTGGCCAGCGGTGGCAAGCGCATCGCAGGCCGCTTGAAGAACGCCTTCATCCGCCGGACCACCGAGGTGGAGACCATTGTGCGCCACATGCGGAAAAGTCCGCACCCCATCCTGTACTGCGGCGACCTGAACGACACGCCGATGAGCTGGGGCTACCACCACCTGCGCGACCTGGACCTGGAGGACGCCTTCGTGGAGAGCGGAAGTGGCATCGGGCATACGTACATCGGCGCGTTCCCGAGCTTCCGCATCGACCACATCCTGCACAGCGAAGCGCTCACCAGCTGGGACTTCAACACCGTGGCCGATGAGCTCAGCGACCACCGGGCCATCACCTGTCGGGTGGCCGTGGAAGAGCAGGACTAGCGGAGGGATCGGCGAAGGCTGGCTAAGGGAGCGGTTTCCAGGGAGCCTGCTCAGGCAACGCGGGCTCGCGCACCACCGGCAGCACCGTGTAGCCCAACCTGCGGAGGTGTTCGATCAGCCCATGCTCACCCGGCAGGTGGGCAGCGCCGACAGCCACGAAAACACCATGGCCTTGCATGTGCTCCTGCATGCGCTCGATCATGCGAAGGTTGCGGTCCTGGAGCAGCGCCTTGTCAGCAGGTCCTCCCAACCCATCGTCCACCATCTGCGCCAACAACGCTTCAAGGTCGCCATCCACGTAGTTCTTCAATGCGCGTTCAGCGTCTGCGTGGCGTCCCTTCATGCGCGCTTGCTGAAGCAACATGCGGGCTTGTTCTTCAAGAGGGATCCGATCTACGGCATCGATCTGTTCCTTGATCGTTTCCAGACCCACCACGGACTTGTCCATGGCCCGCCCCTGCTTCTGCAACCAATCGTCCAGGACCAGGGCGCTATCCTTGCCCAGCTCCACTTCGCTCAACATGGCCATCAGGTAGAAGGGGCGCATCTTCGCGCCCATCACGGCCAGGGGACCGAGTTCTTCGCGGAGCGCGTTCATCACCTGTTTGTACTCCCGCTTCGAATAGTACCGGTCCAACGTGGAACCGGCGGGCAGGAACATGGCACCCGCCAAGGTCGTTCCCAGGCGCTTGGTCTCCTCCATGTCCAATTCCCCGGCTACGATCTCGCACCGAATGAAGGCCCGTGAGACCTCGGGACCGAATTGAAAGGCCCTGGCATCACGCGTATGCATGGTGCCGAACAGGTAGCTGGTGTCCCGCATGGCGGGCTGGGTCACCTGCCAAAGCAGGGCCTGTTGTCCCCCCTGTGCGAAGAGGAGAACGTGGAACGCGCTGAGAAAGAAGGTGAGAGATCGCCGCACGGCCCGAAGATAGGCCTGCGGGACGGCCGGTTCAGAGCACGAGGTAGGCGAGGCAGAACAACACGACGGCGAGCACGGCACTGACGATACCACTGGTAAGGATCAGCTGCGAGCGATCTGCGGAAGGGGTGCGTTGCATGGCGATGTCGATCAAGAGTAACCTTTAGACGGAAAGCCCTGAAAAGGGTTGCCAATGGTGCTCGAAAGGAATTTCCGACCGCCTGATCCTCAGTGGGATCCGATGCACATCTGAAACGGCGAAGGCCCCGCTATGGAGCAGGGCCTTGGCCATTTCAACACCCTACAGGGCATCTATTTCGTCGATCGGTCGCGAGAGGTGACCGGCACCACCCTGCGAACTTGATCACCCTCCCGTGGCCCGGGTGCGCGCAAGGTGGGGTTCTCGGTATCCCGGGGTCGTGTCGCGATGCGTGGAGCTGCGACTGGGCGCTTGTAGCGTGCGGCACGTTGCGCATCCGTGGTGGAGCGGGTTACAATGGGTGCGGCTTGTTCCTTTCGATGATCGCATGCACACGTCGTGGCCAATGTCTTGGAGACCTTTCCCACATACACCGAACGCGTTACATGCCTTCCCTCAGCATCCGAGATCGTTACGCGGACCATCCCAGGCATCGCGCTCACTGCGCTGCGAGAAGCTCCTGGGATCCCATGCCAGTCATAGCGGTAAGGCGGTGTTCCACCTTCAACGGCCACTTCCACACTTCCAGGAAAAAGGAGTTCCTTCATTGCAAGCATATCGGATCCACCCTCTGCGGCCAGTGGTGCATCACCATAGCCAACACATTGATGGACCATGACCACCTTCCCCGGACTCGTGATCACTGACACTTTCAAGCGCGAAGCTTGAGCAGGTAGACAGAGGACACAGACGGAAGCGACCAGCAAGGTTCTCATGGTCAGGAGGTTTTGCGTTGAACGAAGCTAGCAATATCCACGCCGATCCCCACAGGCGGGACCTGACTCTTGGCACTACGGGAAGGGCGATCCACATTCACGGACACCCTATAGACCTACGTGAACGTAGCTAGCTACAACCACACCACTTGATCCAAGATCCTCCTGCACAGTTTGGTTGAAAACTCCCTTGCGAGTAAGAACAGCGACAGGCCATACCAAGATACATTTCAAGCATCAAAGCTCAGAGCCCATGCGAGTTCTACTTCTGTTCGCGACCATATGTGGCGCACTGCACGTGGATGCCCAGCTCTGCGAGGCGTTCGAGTGCCCATTTCCACCAACGACGCATCCGCAGTGGCTGGAGTCTGCAGTTACGCCTTCCGGTAGTGTGGTGGGGATCATTGAACAGGACGACCAACAGACCGACGTGGTGCTTGCAAAAATGGCGCCCGACGGTACGGTCCAATGGACCAAACGGTACGCCGCCACCAATCCGTTGATCGAGTTGTTACCCGTCCACGTTGTCGCATCACCTGCTGGTGGTGGCCTTGTTGTTGGGAACACGGTCATGCGACCGAGCGCTGGCGTATGGGGGTATCAGCATTATTTCGGCATCCGCTTCAATGATGCGGGAGAAGTGCTCTGGGCGCGTTACTTCATGCATCAAGCACCAAGGGTGGGAGATACCCAGACGTTCCGTGTGGCGGCAGCCGCCATGGACAACGACGAGTTCGTGATCGGCACTGCGCGCTTGGACGGGCTCAACCTGACCCGGTTGGATAGTCAGGGGCAACCGACCTGGTCCAAGCATTATGAGATCGGCACGCCCAGCGATGCCGGAAATACCGTGCATGGTCTGTCCACCGACGCCACTGGCCGGATCCTTGTGGCTGGCATGGCCGATAGTGAGCCTTTCGCCATGCGAACAGATGCCAGCGGTACTGTTGAATGGGCACGGCAGTACAGCATGGGAGGTGGTTGCGGCATGACCATCGTGCCGCTTTCGGGTGGTGGGTATCTCTGGGGCGGCAGTGACTACGATGCGGACTGGCTCTATGGTAATGGGGTCGCTATGAATATCAACGACGACGGCTCCTGTGCCTGGGTGCGGCGTTATGCGGGCATGTGGGGCATCACCAACGCCGTGCAGCTCCCAAGCGGGGACCTCTTCATCGCTACCCGTGAGAACGCACTGTTCGTTGGACAGAAGATCACCACTTCCGGTGCCACGTTTGATAGTTGGAGCTACCAACCCGCAGCGACCAGTTATCAACTCGCTGGCAACGTAGGCGACAGCCTCTACTTCACCACGCAGTTCGGCACATGGAACAACATGCAACCGATGGTCATCCTCGCGGGTTCTTCGAATGATCTAAGCTGTGGCTTCACGCAGTCCGCGTTGAATTCCGTGAGCTTGGCACTACCCCCTACCTCGGATCCATTGCTGACCGTGGTGAACGATGTGCTTAAAACCTGGACAATGTCGTTGGGACCTGTGTTGAATCAGAATTCGACCGACCTGTCGGTGATCGGAAGCAGCACTGCCGCACGACCTGGGTTCGATACTTGGGTGGCGGGAACCGCCACGAACCACGGTGGCCTCTCAGGAGGCCTTATTGATGTGAGCATGGTGCTTGCTCCGGAAGTGAGCTACGTCAGCGCGAACCCCAACCCAACGCAGGTCAATGGAAACACGCTCCAGTGGCTGGGTATGCCAGCTGTAGGCACGTTCGACCTCACGAATTTCGTGGTGCGAGCTGTGGTACCGGCCAACACACCCCTGGGAACCGTGCTTTCCCATACGATCACGGTGGCGCAGGATAGTGCAGAAGTCACACAGACCAACAATGCCTACACCTTCACACGGACGGTCACTGGCAGCTATGACCCCAATGACAAGTTGGTCGTTCCTGAGGACTATTTTCGGCTCAACGAGGACAGCACGCTCACCT
>JADZGG010000372.1 GCA_020854015.1 Flavobacteriales bacterium | reverse complement strand
TTGGCAAAGTGTACGTCGTATGTGACGGACTTACGCGGGATGCCGGTGCTGCCTTCGTAATGCTGGCGAAACGCTCCGGTCGGGCGCGCATCGTGGGTGAAGAGGTGGGCAGCAACAGCCAGAGCTTTTGTGGTGGGAGGGAAGCGCTGATCACATTGCCGCGCACCAAGTTGCAGTTGCATGTGCCGTTGGCCCGTTTCGTTCCGGAAGGGCATGGCGATGGTCCCGCCGATCATGGCGAACTGCCCCATCACCCGGTGGAACAGCAGATCTCCGGTCTGGCCACAGGTCGCGATACGGTGAAGGCTTCGCTGCTCGAACTCATTCGGGAGCTGCAATGAGGTGGTGGCTGGCGGTCCTCCCGCTGCTGCTGCTGGCCTGCTCATCACCAGCGCCCAAGACCACGGACCTGCAAGGGTGGACCAAGGTTCCGCTTCGCTACGCCCGTTCATTCGAGATCTGGTCCCATGGATCCCAGCGTCTTCTGCTTGTTCACGGACATGGAGGCGCATCGGATACAGCCGGAGCTTACCACCTGGCTCCTGATGGAGCGTTCGCCGCTACACCGTTCACGGTCAAGCGTATGGCGTTGCCTCTGAACAGGATCGCCTTGTTGAGCACGACGCACGTTCCCTTTCTGGCTGCGGTGGGAGCAAGGAGCAACATGGTCGCGACGGCGTTCGCGGAAGAGGTGAAGGACAGCTTGGTGCGAGCCGCTCTGAAGGCAGGTCAGATCAAGGATCTGGGGACTACCGAATCCCTCGATCGGGAAAGGCTCATCGCATTGCGTCCGGATGCGGTCCTCGTGTATCCCTTCAGCGGACAGGGATTGAGTGCGCTTGAAGGTGCTGGACTTTCCGTGGTCCAGGTCAGTGAGTACCTCGAAGATCATCCGCTTGGCCGTGCGGAATGGGTGCGGTTCTTCGGTGTGCTCACGGGTCGCGAACGAGAGGCCGATAGCTTGTTCACCGGCATAGTGAAGCGCTATGAGGCCTTGGCCGCTTTGGCGGAACAGGACAGTGTTCGGCCTGTGGTGTTCTTCGGGAGTCAGTGGAACGGTCAATGGAGCGTGCCACCGGGTAACAGCTACATGGCGCGGTTGATCTCCGATGCAGGAGGTCGGTACGCCTTCGCCGACAGGAACGGTTCAGGTAACATCGACCTCGATATGGAGACGCTCCTTGCCACGCTCGATACCGTTGACAACTGGGGCATGATCGCTGCGGTCGAGGGATACATGTTCCCGCGACACCTCACCAACAACGATCCGCGGTTCGCGCAGCTGAAGGTGGTGGAGCAGTTCCACTTCTTCGGTGGGAACACGCGCACCGCTGACCTCTTCGGGCAAGCCCTACTGGAACCCGACCGTGTGCTCCGCGACCTGCGCTATTGTTTCGGTGACGCGTATCGATGGAAGCCCTGGGAGGACGACCATCCGTACTTCGCTCCGTTGCGCCCCGAGCCGGTCTCCATGCCCTACGAACCTGAGGAAGTGCCGCTCGATCAGTAGGCGATGCCGAACCTGCGGTAGAGCTTCGCAAGCAACCAAGCCGGGCCGATGAGCAGAAACTGCAGGTCCTTCAGGAAGCTTGGCTTCTTCCCTTCGATGTGGTGGCCGATGAACTGTCCGATCCAAGCCAGCGCGAAAAGCACCGTACAGATGGTCCACAATGGCCAGGGGGAATGAACATCCAACCAAAGGGCGATCGCGAAGCATAGGAATGTGAAGATCATCATGCCAACTGCTAGAGGCATGGACCGCTTCACATAGAAAGCGAGCACGATCATCATGGCCATTAAGGCCCAAGGGTGCGTCGGGAACGGCTCTTGTGACAATGGTGAAGGGATCGATGCCAACAGCCCGATCACGCAGAAGTAGATGGTAGGCACGCAGATCCAGTGAATGGCCGTGTTCGTGGCGTTCTGGTGGCTCACCGCGTACTCGTCGAACCAGGCTTGGATGGGGCGCATGATCAGAGGTAGCGTTCGTTCAGAATGTGGACATGGTGCATGGCATGACCCGCGATGGCCCAGCCCAGTGCACGCACACTGAACCGGTTGCCGTTCGCGATCCCTGTGCGATGCAGTTCCTCAGCCGTCAATCCATGGAACAAGGTGATCGAGGCCTGGCGCACGGCGTCGTGGTCGGTCATGATGGCGCGCAGCGAACGCGGGCTTCCTTCCGTGGCAGCGGCCCAATCGTCCTCTTCGAACCCCGGCAGCTCAGTGGCATCCTTGCGGGCAAAGCAGAGGGCGCGGTAAGCGAAGACCCGCTCGCTGTCCACCACATGCTGTATCAACTGTTCAATGGTCCATTTGCCTGGAGCATAGCGGAAGTGCGCCTTCTCAGCCGGGATACGCCGCACAGTCGCCCAGGTCCGGTCGCTGGCGATGGCGAGCACTTCCAGCAGGTCGCGGCCATCAGCCTGATCGATGTAGCGCTGGTAGAAAGCCGGGATCTCACCGGCAGCGGGGCGTTCCAATGCGTTCATGGCATGAAGGTACCGTTGGGATCAGTGCGTCAGGTCCACCGCATAGGGTTCGGATGATCCGGCCACTTCCTTCAGCACATAGAACCAGCCCCTCCAATGCCGCCACCAATCAGCCCGTGCGCAACGGGCATCAGGGATGGAGACGACGCCGACGTTCACCTCGGGACCACAACCCCGGCGAAAGAGGTTGCGCGAGCGACGTGCGTGGACGCCCATGGTGAACACATCCACTGTCGTATAGCCTTGTGCATGGGCGAAGAGCCCGAAGGCAGCTGCGTTGGCCCACGAGCGGCTGTCCGGCTTGCCCCAGGAGGGAACAGCTTGTATGCGGTCCTCGGGGATGCCCGCCGCGTGCAACTGGTAGGCCGCCATATGGGCGAAGGTGGGCCAGGCCTTGGACAGACTACCATCGGCGCGCACGAACAAGGTCTCGCGTTGCAGCAGGTGAACATTCTCGCCGCCGATGGAGAATTGCAGCGTGAACACGTTGTCCGATTCGCCTGTCGGTGCTTCCGGGTTGAGCGAAAGGAGACGGATCTGTGCCCGGGGGGTGTTCAGCTGGAACCGGTACGTAGCGATCTGCTCCTTCAACGCCCACGTGCATAGGGTGTCGTTGCCGCTCAACAGCTTCGCCAACGCACCGGGCAGACCAGCCGCTTCCAGGACCACTTCGCCGGATGCCGGTACGCGCAGCACAACGTCCAGGGCCTCTCCGGGCTTCAGGTAGTAGGCGAAGGGGCGGATGGTGCCGGTGGTGTGAACGCGTGTGTAGCCTCCTTCGCGGATCAGTGCGGCGGCAGCCTCAAGTTGTGGACGTGGCATCCAGCCTTCCACCACAGCCACCTTCCCGCCGCTCAGCTCGGTGATGGCCAGGATCGGATGGATGAAAACGATGAAAAGCAGCAGCCCGATGGGCAGTAACAGCAAGGACGCTTTCAGCCAACGCTTCATTCGTCGTCGCCGCTCAACGCGGCCTTCAGTTCGAGAAGCTCTGCGCGGGCCTTGCGGTCGCCGGTAGCGATGCACTGCAGCGAGCCGATCTCGCACACGTGCACCGCTTCCGGAACACGTCCCAGATCGGCGAGGATCAAGGCCAGCTGGTAGTAGGCCGCGATGTACTTCGGGTCATCGTGCAACACCGCTTCCAGCCCGTTCGCTGCCTGGTCCATGTCGCCGCGGCGCTTGTGCTCCAGGGCAATGGCATAGCGTACGAAATTGTCCTTCGGATCTTCGGCCAGAAGCTCCTGAAGCTGTGCCAGCCGTTCGGTGCTCATGGGGTGAACGGCTGTGCGGACCATTCACGGCGCAGCACCGAGGCTTCGGCGATGCGCACGATCCGGCCCCGATCCATCTCCGCGATGCGGTCAGCCACATGAAAGGCGTCATCGCGGTCGTGGGTCACAATGATGGCCGTGGTGCCGTGCGCGCGAAGAATGCGCAGTACCTCGGCACGGACGTTCTTGCGCGTGGTGAGGTCGAGGTCGCTGAAGGGCTCGTCCATCAGCATCAGTTGCGGGCGGCGCACAAGGGAGCGTGCGATGGCCACACGCTGCTGCTGACCACCGGAGAGCTGATGCGGATAGCGGTCGCCGAGGCCTTCGAGGTCCACGGCCTTCAGCTCCTTCGCCACCCGTTCTGTACGCTCCGACTTGGCAAGCTTGTGCAGGCCGAAAGCCACGTTGCCGTTCACCGTAAGGTGCGGGAACAGAGCCAACCCTTGGAACACGAAGCCGATGGCGCGATCCTCGGGGGCCACGGAATGGTCCGGTCCGGAGAGCAGCTGCTGGTCCAGGGTGATGGTGCCTGCGGAAGGTCTTTCCAGTCCCGCGATCGCACGGAGCAAGGTCGTCTTACCACAGCCGCTGGCGCCCACGATCACCAGCACTTCGCCTTGGCCCACTTCGAGTTCAACATGGTCCAGCACGGTCCGCTCGCCATGGGCGAAGGAAAGGTCGTGGATGGAGAGGAGGGTGGGCATGCTGAAAGGACCGCGAAACTACGGCGGCCCGCTTCTTCTGGAAGGTCCCGGGAGAGGGACGACCGGTTCGGCGCGCCCTGCATGATGGCCTAGCTTCGCGGCCCCAACACAACCCCATGACCTTCAGGATCCTCCTAAGCAGCTTGTTGCTCATCGCCACCACCGCATCGAACGCCCAGGATTGGAGCACCGATGTCTACCGCAGCGGCGAGCTCTATCCCGGATACATCATTGATGCGGCCGGTACGAAGACCGAAGGCTTCATCAAGTACCAGAACCGCTACACCATGCAGAACGAGGTGTTGTTCTACACCGACAAGGACGACAAGAAGACCAAGCAGGACCTGAAGACCAAGGACCTCAAGGAATACAAGGTGGCGGACAAGCTCTACCAGTGCATCAACTACTCCGGCGGACTGTCCGGCTCGGCGATCCGCGCCAACCTGGTGGTGAAGGAAGGCTGCATCATGGAATATGTGTGGTACAACCGCGCGGAGAGCTGGGCGATCATGCAGAAAGGCGCCAGCGAAACAGAAGAGGAGTTCATGGCGCGCATGTACCCTTCGGTGATGGTGTACATGAAGCCGGGCGATGAGAAGCCCCGTTCCCTCGACTATTTCGGATTGAAGTTCGCCGACAAGATGAGCGAGTACGTGGCCGATAACAAAGACCTCGCGAAGAAGGTCGCCGACAAGGAGAAGGGCTACGGCATGCTCAACATCCAGGCGATCATCGCGGAGTACAACGCGGCTTGCACCAAGTAAGGTGAGGCTTATCCACGTCGCGGCCGCGCTGGCCCTGGCCCTTGGCGCACAGGCACAGGAACCGGTCTACCGCTGGGGGCAACCGGCCACCAACGACTTTCCCGATCGCCACATCGAGCGCCTGCTGGATCTGGGCGACCAGGGCTTCGTGCTCTTGCGCACGGCCGAGGATGCGACCACGGTGAAGCACTTCTGGTTGGAGCGCTACGACCGGTCACTCCAGCTCGTTGGGAGCACGGAGATCGCCTTCAGCAACGGCGTCATGGGGGATTCCTACTTCCTGGACGAAGTGACCGTGATCAACGGAGCCTTGTATGCTTTCGTCTCGCATTGGGAGAAAGCCGCTGGCCGACATACGCTCATGCTGCACCAGCTGGGTGCGGATGGTGTGTTGAAGGAAGGAACGCAGTTGGATCTGGTCGCCGCCGAGAAGATGGGCAACCGCGGCACCTACAAGTGGTCCTTCAGTCCCGATGGCAGGAAGCTTTTGCTCCTGACCGAACTGCCGTTCGTGAAGGACACGAAGGAGAAGCTCCGGATGACCCGCTTTGATCTGCCTTCGTTGACCAAGCTCTGGAGCCAGGAACAAACGCTGGAGATCGACGGGAACAAGGCCCTGCACAATGATGTGGCCGTCGACAACAACGGCCACGCCTACCTCTACAAGAAGATCTGGGCGAAGCCGGTGTGGACCTATATGCTTTACGCCACCGACGGCAAAGGCAGCTGGAAGGCCCATACCCCCAAGGGCTTAGAGGGCAAGCTGATCGAGGATCACCGGATCATCGTGGGACCCGACGGTGCTTGCTTCGTTTACGCGCTGTACACCACGGAGCCTTCCGGTGTGAACAAGACAGTTCATGGCACTTGGTACGCCCGCTTCGCTGCGGATGGATCGGTGACCACCGACCGCGCGGAAGCACTGCCACGCGACATGATGGCCGCGCTGAGCAGCGAGCACATCGCGGACAACAAGGCCTTCGTGGACGACCTGCGGATCAAGGACGTCCTGTTCCGGACTGACAACAAGCCCTTGGTGCTGTTGGAGCAGATCAAGAGCAGCAGCGAGGCCGTGGCGGGATCTTCGCCCATGCAGTTCACCTACCAATGGATCTACGGCGATGCCGTCGCGCTTTGCTTGGATCCAGCCAATGGAGATCCGCTCTGGTGGCAACGCTTGGAGAAGAAGCAGGAGGTGCGGAACAGCCGCTCACAGGATGAGTACGGCTCCTTCGTTTACCACCTGAAGGCCGATCGCCTTTACATGCTTTGGAACAACACCGACCTGAGCGTGCCCTCCATTCCCGCCGCCAACTGGACGGAGCCCGACGGCACGCGCTACGTGAAGCACAAGGCCTTCGACAGCAACACCGTGCACGCCACCTTCATGCAGGTGATCGAACCGGATGGCAAGCTCGCCTATGCTGATCGGACCTTCGGGCTGCCGCTCTTCCATCTGCACGAGGGCGCCGTGTTCGAGATGAGCATGACCACACCGTTCTTCTTTGATCTGAACGGAGATCTGGTGGTGCTGGCCATGATGCACAACGGTGGCAAGCGCTACCGCTTCGGGGCCATAGCCCTCTAGGTGTTCGGGACGGATCAGCACAGATCCACCAACACCTAGGCATTCATCTGTGTCTATCGGTGTCCATCTGTGGTTTGACCACTACGGATCAATACCCCTTCAGGTCTCCGGTTCTTTCGATCTCCAGCGAGCCTGCGAGCGCACCATCTGTGGCCATCTGCGCCATCTGTGGTTCCTCATCACTTCAGCGAGCCAGCGAGCGCCCATGATCGTCCTTCAGCACCCTCACCTGCGCATTCATCTTTGTGTATCCGCGTCCATCAGTGGTTTAACCCTCTGGAAGACTCTTTTCACTTATGCGGTTCTTACGAGCACAAGCGATCACGCGAGCCCACCATCTGCGGCCATCTGCGTCATCTGCGGTTCCTTCTCAGCGCTGCGAGCCAGCGAGCGCACCATCTGGGGTTCAGAACCCGCGGATCAATACCCCTTCAGGTCCACCTCGTCGGTGCCTTCCAGCATCACCCATTGCCCCATCTTCTTCTGGATCACCTTGAAGAAAGCCTGGTCCTCGGGCGTCACCAGTGTGAAGGCCTCACCGGGGTTCTGCGCGCGGCCGGTGCGACCGATGCGGTGCACATGGTCCTTCGGTGAGCGTGGTAGCTCGTAGTTGATCACGTAGGGCAGGAAGGCGATGTCGATGCCGCGCGCCAGCAGGTCGGTGGTCACCAGCACGCGAAGCTTGCCGGCCTTGAAGTCGGCCAAGGCTTGCTGACGGGCATGGTGGCTCTTCTTGCTGTGCGTGGCCCGCGCGTCGATGCCGTTCTTCACCAGCTTCTCGGCCACATGGTCGGCGCTGTGCGGGGAGGACGTGAACACCAGCACCTGGTGCATGTCGTGGCTCTTGATCAGGTAGCGCAGGTAGGGGCCTTTGCGTTCCTCCGGGACACGGAAGGCGCGTTGCCGGATCAAGGTCACTTCCTGCGGCTCCTCGGTCACTTGGAAGACCTCCGGCTTGTGAAGCACCAGCTGGGTGATCTCGTTGACGGCGTTGCTCAACGTGGCCGAGAAGAGGAGGTTCTGTCGCTTGCGCGGCATCAGCTTCAGCAGGCGGTCCATCTCGTCCTTGAAGCCCAGGTCGAGCATGCGGTCGGCTTCGTCCAGCACCAGCACTTTCACTTCGGCCAGGTGCACGGCCTTGCTGTCGATCAGGTCCAGCAGGCGCCCCGGCGTGGCGATCAGCACCTGCACGCCCT
>JADZGG010000371.1 GCA_020854015.1 Flavobacteriales bacterium | reverse complement strand
CGACGGAAAGCACCTTGGCGATGCGCGAGCCCAACACTTGAGGAATGGTGCGCAAGCCTTGCGGATCGATCGCACGGTCGCGCAGATCGAATGCGATCGCCAGTGAAAGGAAGAAAGTGAACTGCATCGCGAAGTGCCAACCCGACCGGTCCGCGACTTGGTCCATCCCCTTGATCGCCATTGGAAGACCGATGGTGACCAGTGACCACGCCGCGGCGATGAGCAGTGCCTTCAGCAAGGGCACGCGCCTGAGCCCGATCGTGCGTCCACCCACCACCCCCGGAGGCACCACATAGAACAGCGTGATCACGACTGCTGGCCAGAGGATCCGGAAAAGCGCCAAGGCTTGCGGCAACGCGATGGCGGTTCCGCAGCCGAGACAGAACAGCGCGAAGTATAACAGCGGCGTCCTGTTCTCCCGGAACCAGGCCAGGTGCGGCGCCGTGCCGAGTTCTGGATGGTCCATCCGTGCCCAGCGCATGAAGGTGTAGCCAACGATGGTCCCGCAGAAGGCCAGTACCGGTGCACGCCAACCTCCAATGCCCAGGAGTTCCTGCATCCAAGCGGTCTGCGCGGCAGCCCCGAGAGCAAGCCACACATGGCCGTACACCAGGATCCTCAGCACCGGGTTCCGGATGCCCTGGTCCATGATGGTCTACGGGGTCTGGTTCGGGTTGATGATGAGCTGGCGGATCAGCAGACCGACAGCAATGCCTGCGGTAGTGCTCAACAGGCTCTTCACCACCCGTTTGGGCCGGCCTACGGCCGCGTAGCCCATGGCGTAGCTGGGGTCGCCTTCCATCAACGGATCCCGAATGGAACCACGCGTCACGTTCACACGCGGCCAAGACATCAGTCCAGCATAGACCGGTGGGATCAGCAGCGAGTTCACCTCCAGGTCCAGCGCAAGCACCAGTCCGGCACCGGTAAGGAAACCACCGAGCACGGGCACGATCGGCTTGTAACCGATACGCGCATCCTGCTCACCCTTGATGTACCAACGCATCTGGTCCACGGTAAGGTCGTTGCCGAACTCGGGATCATGGAAGTACCAGACCTTCTCAACACCGGCGCTATCGGTCACACTGAACACGCTCTCGGTCGGTTCGGCCCGCTTCAACAGGCTGTTCTTATGGGTCTCCAGATAACGGATCTCCAAGGAGCTCTGTCCGAGCACGCGCCCCCGGATCTCTTGCCCGTTCATGAGGAGAATGCGGTCCTGTCCGAGGGCCGGTCGGAGGATCACGAGCAAGAGCAGAAGGAGTGCCGTGCGCATTCGCCGGCCAATGTAGACAAGGTTCCAGCGAACAAGGAAGGATCACACGCGTTCACCCCACAACGGTCAGGATAGTGGCCATACGCCCCCCGTATATTTGGCCGCTTTTCTGAACAGCATCCCCCCAATGGACATCGTCACCTACCAAGAGCGGCACATCGGACCGAACGAAGCGGACACCCAGGCCATGTTGAAGGCCATCGGCGTGAAGTCGCTGGATGAATTGATCCAACGGACCGTGCCGCAGGGCATCCGTTCCCCGAAAGCCCTGGACGTGGGTCCCGCGATGACCGAGCGCGAGCACCTCGACAACATGAAAGCCCTCGGCGCGAAGAACAAGGTGTTCCGCAGTTACATCGGCTTGGGCTTCAGCGGCACCGTGCTACCACCGGCCATCCAGCGGAACGTGTTCGAGAACCCCGGATGGTACACGGCCTACACGCCTTACCAGGCGGAGATCTCCCAAGGTCGCCTCGAAGCACTGCTGAACTACCAGACGATGGTGAGCGAGCTCACCGGCCTGCCGATCGCCAATGCTTCGTTGCTCGATGAGGCCACCGCCATCGCCGAGGCGATGCACATGCTTTACGCAGCGCGCCCGAAGGAACTGGCGAACGCGCACAAGTTCTTCGCTGACAAGGGCCTTTACCCACAGAACATCGATGTGCTCCGCACGCGGTGCGCACCCATCGGCGTGGAACTCATTGTGGGCGATGTGAAGGACTTCGACCCCGCTGACGGCTACTTCGGCCTGGCCCTGCAATACCCTGCCATGGACGGTGGTGTGAACGACCACCGCAGCATCGTAACGAAGGCGAAGGCAGCGGGCGTGCGCACGGCCGTATGTGCCGATCTGCTTTCGCTCGTGCTTCTTTCTCCCCCGGGTGAATGGGGTGCGGACGTGTGCGTGGGCAACAGCCAGCGCTTCGGTGTCCCGATGGGCTACGGTGGTCCGCACGCTGCCTTCTTCGCCACCACCGATGAATACAAGCGACTGCTACCTGGTCGCATCATCGGTGTAAGCCAGGACCGGCGTGGTCGTCGGGGACTGCGCATGGCTTTGCAGACCCGCGAACAGCACATCCGTCGCGACAAGGCCACCAGCAACCTCTGCACGGCGCAAGCCCTGCTCGCGGTGATGGCCGGCATGTACGCGGTGTACCATGGTCCCAGCGGACTGAAGCGCATTGCAGGGAATGTGCATGGACACACCCGACACCTGGCCGAAGCCGCCAAAGGCTTGGGCTATGGACTGGTCAACGCTTCCTTCTTCGACACCATCACGCTCACCCTTCCCAATGGCACGACCGTCGAACAGGTGAAGAAGGCCAGCGAAACGCGCAGCATCAACTTCCGCTACGGCGGTGACCGCATCAGCATCGCTTTCGATGAGACCGTTCGCCCGAACGACGTGAACGATGTCGTGGCAGCGCTCGCCGAGGCTTGTGGAGCGAAGGTTCCGGTGATATCCGGCAATGGTTCCAGCATGGCCGTACCCGCGGACCTGCAGCGCAAGAGCGCGGTGCTAACGCATCCGGTCTTCAACACGCATCACACGGAGCTGGAACTCCAGCGTTACATCAAAAAGCTCGAGAACAAGGACTTCAGCTTGATGCACGGCATGATCCCGCTGGGCTCGTGCACCATGAAATTGAACGCCGCCAGCACCTTGATGCCATTGAGCTGGCCGGAATGGGGCGGCCTTCATCCCTTCGCTCCGGTTGAGCAGACGCAGGGTTACCAGGAAGTGTTCGCGCAGTTGAGCGATGCCTTGGCGAAAGCCACCGGCTTCACAGCCGTGAGCCTGCAACCGAACAGCGGTGCCCAGGGCGAATACGCCGGTCTTCTCGTGATCCGGGCCTACCACGAAGCGCGAGGTGACAAGCACCGCAGCATCGCGTTGATCCCTTCTTCGGCCCACGGCACCAATCCTGCCAGCGCGGTGATGGCCGGCATGCAGGTGGTGGTGGTGAAAGCCGATGAGGAAGGGCACGTCGACGTGGCCGATCTGAAGGCGAAGGCCGAGCAATACAAGGACACGCTGAGCTGCCTGATGGTGACCTACCCCAGCACGCATGGCGTATACGAGGAGACCATCAAGGACATCACCGCAACGATCCACGCCAACGGCGGACTGGTATACATGGACGGTGCGAACATGAACGCCCAGGTGGGCCTCACCAGCCCCGGCGACATCGGTGCCGACGTATGCCACCTGAACCTGCACAAGACCTTCGCGATCCCGCATGGCGGCGGCGGCCCAGGCATGGGCCCCATCTGTGTGAACGACAAGCTGAAACCCTTCCTGCCCGGACATCCGTTGATCAAGACCGGTGGTGAGAAAGCGGTGCACGCGGTGAGCAGCGCTCCTTGGGGCAGCGCACTGATCCTGCTGATCAGCTACGGCTACATCAAGATGCTCGGAGGCGAAGGCTTGACCGACAGCACGCGCTATGCGATCCTCAACGCCAACTACATCAAGGCGAAGCTGGAGAAGCACTACCCCATTCTCTATGTGGGCAGCGAAGGCATGGTGGCGCACGAGATGATCCTGGACTGCCGCGAGTTCAAGCGCACGGCCGGCATTGAGGTAGGTGACATCGCCAAGCGTCTGATGGACTACGGCTTCCACGCGCCGACCGTCTCGTTCCCGGTGGCGGAGACGCTCATGGTCGAACCGACCGAGAGCGAAGCGAAGCCCGAACTGGACCGCTTCATTGAGGCCATGATCGGCATCCGTCACGAGATCGCGGAGATCGAAAGCGGCAAAGCGGACAAGGCCGACAACGTGCTGAAGATGGCCCCGCACACGAGCGACGAGGTCTGCGGTGACAACTGGAGCCATCCTTATGGTCGCGAGAAAGCCGCCTTCCCGGTGAACGTGAACCGGGACTGGAAAATACTGGCCCACGGTGAACCGCGTGGACAACGCGCACGGCGACCGCAACCTCATCTGCACCTGTCCTCCTGTTGAGGACTACGCGATGCAGGAGGCCTGATCCGAACACACGCCCATCACGGAACGCACCGCTGCTCACCGCAGCGGTGCGTTGCATTTCAGAACCGCCCAACTTGCACGTTGATGCGGCGGCACCAACCGTTCACGCGCTTCATCCCGTAGCGTCACATTCCACTGGCATCAAGGGTTTCCGCGAGGGTTACTTCGGCACGAACACCGAATAAAACAGCCTCGCACCATGAGAACACTCCTCCTTTCCTTCGGCTGCCTGGCGACATTGTACACCGTCGCTCAGCGCCCCACACATTCTTCCTTGCGTTCGGAGAAACTTCCGATCACCAACGTCGGCGTCCACGAGGACCATGAGGACACACGTGCGGGCGGCGACGTGCTCTGGTCGGAGAACTTCCAGAACGGCTTGGGCGGTTGGACCGTGAACACGCCGGCCGGTTCGGTCGTCTGGCAGCTCACCAGCTCAGGCAACACCGGCGGTTACACGCCTGGTCCGTTGCAAAGCACCAGCGGCTATCCGGGTGGCAGTTGGATCATGGCGGACAGCGATGCCCAAGGCTCGGCAGGCATCAGTGAGACCAGCACCATCACCTCGCCGGCGATCACCGGCCTGGATACGGTGGCTTACATGCTGCTACAATTCGAGCAGAGCTTTCGCCAGCTGAACGATGATGAGACCACCGTGGAAGTGAGCGGCAATGGCGGCTTGAACTGGACCTCCTATCCGGTGAACACGCACATCCCCGGCAACCAAAGCACGCCCGGCGCACCCGGTGCACAGGTGATCACCTTGAACATCAGCGAAGCACTGAACGGAGGCTCCACCGACATCCGTATCCGTTTCCGCTGGCACAGTGATGAGGGCTACACCTACAGCTGGCAGGTCGATGACATCGCGCTGATCGCAGCACACGACAACGACCTCACGCTCACCAACGCGACCTGGTCGGCGTGGGACCTGGACCAACCGGACTTCCTGAACCTGCCGTACACGGTATACGCTGAAAGCGAATTGCGCCCCTTGAACTTCCGCGGTGTGATCACCAACAACGGCTCGCAGCCACAGACCAACGTGCACATGCAGGTGGTGGTCGACGGCCCAGGAAGTAACGACATCACCCTGACCAGCAACAGCCGCTCGCTGGCACCCTTGGAGACGGACAGCTTCTTCATCGACACCTACCAGCCACCGGTGGTCAGCGGACCCTACGCGATCACCATCTCAGCCGTGCAGGATGAAGCGGAAGATCAGCTTTCGGACAACGACGCGGACCTTGCCTTCGCCGTGGACCCCTTCCTATTCGCCCGCGACAATGGTGCGCTGGATGGAGACCTTGCCAAAGGCACGGATGAGTACATTCTCGGGAACTGGTTCCACATCAACGGCTTCAACAACGAGCTCACGGCCATCGAAGTGGCGTTGAGCGACCGAAGCGATATTGGAGCGGTGATCACAGTGGCCATCTACGACGAGAACTTGGACCAGCTGCAGGAAAGTGAGGAGTACACCATCCAGGCCGGCGATCTGAACGCCGAAGGAGAAGGCAATTTCATCAGCGTTCCGCTCAGCAGCCCGGTGAGCCTGACGCATGACAAATCCTACTTCGTTGCTGTTCATCACTACGGTGGCGCGCTGGAAGTGTGGACAGGCACCAGCGGCATCAGTCCGGAGCAGACCTCCCTGGTCTACGATGGAGGCCTGGCCGATTGGTTCTTCACCCGCAGCACGCCCATGGTCCGGATGAACTTCGATCCTACCGCCACCACCGAGGAACAAGCCGCCACGCCCTTCCGGCCCACGGCAGCCCCAAGCCTCTTCACCGATGCCAGCGTGGTCCGCTACGAACTGCAGAACAATGAAAGAATGCAGTGGACCTTGACGGACGTGAGCGGACGCATTGTGGAAAGCAAGGACCTGGGCGCAATGGGCACAGGGATCCACCAGATCGAGGTCGCTGGGCGGTCGTTGGCGCCCGGCGCCTACCTACTGACCTTGAGCGATGGTCAACAACAAGCGGTGGTGCGGCTCGTCCGGTCGAGCATGAACTAAGGGATCGCACCTTCGCGTTCAGGAGCAAGGGTCCTCGGTCCGAGGACCCTTGTCTCGTTCAGGCCACGCCTGTCCAGCTACCTTTGCGCGCCCTTCCGTATCCGACCGCATGACCCGCCCCTTCCCCTTCCTCTTCGCACTGTTGACCCTTGCGAGCACAGCGCATGCCCAGTCACGTCCGAAGAAAGGCGGCCACACCGGGGCGCCCAAGAGCGTGTGTCTGTTCAGCGAGGACTTCAGCGCGGGCATTCCTTCGGGCTGGAACATCGGCGCCCAAGTGGAACAGCAGGATGCCTTGGGCAACGGCCTGGCAACCTTCGTGGACGCTTGGACGACCGGGACCTCGGCACAGGCCAACGCGCACGCTTCATTCCCCGTTCCGGACGAACCTGCAGGCAACTTCTTCGCCATGGCGAACGATGACGCCTCCCCATGCAACTGCGCCATGGACGACGTGATCCTGACCAGCAGCGCCTTCGACCTGAGCAGTGTACAGAACGCCGCCGTCCGCTTCAGAGCCTTCACCGACGGCGCTTTCGGTGGTGGCGATGGTGTGGTGGAGGCGAGCAACGATGGCAACACATGGAGCAGCGTGGCCACGATCGATGCCGTACAACACGCCTGGCAATGGCTGCAAGCAGATCTTTCCGCCTTTGATGGCTCTGCGGCGGTCGCCATCAGGTTCCGATGGAGCGACAACGGCGGATGGGCCGGTGGGCTGGCGATCGATGATGTCTGCGTGAACGCACGTGCGGCCCATGACCTGGTGCTGCGCGATGCCTACTTGAGCGATGCGAGAAACACTGCCTTAGACGCTTCAGTGCGCACTTTAAGCTACACCCAGCTGCCCTTGGAACAGGCCGGTGAACTGCAACTGAAAGCGGTGGTCATGAACGCAGGTACACTGGCGGCGTTCAATGTGACCTGTTCGGTTGAAGTAGCCATGGACGGTGCGTTGCAAGGCACGTTCAGCGCCCAGATCCCGGTCATCGGTGCGGGGCAAACGGATACCATACTGGTGAACACCGGATGGATACCTGGCGCGGCAGGTCGGCTCAGCGCAACGTTCAACGTAACGGCCACTAGCACGGATGATGACCCTTCTGACAACGACGCGGAACGGCACATGACCATCACCGCCAGTGGCTTCGATGGTGGCAATAACGCCATGGCTTTGGATGACAGCACGGTGAACGGTTCGATCGCGAACAATGGCAATGACTACGCTGTGGCCTTGCGCTACGAGATCACGCGACCGGGCAGCTTCGCCTACGCCGTGGGCTTTCTGCCAGGTGAGGGCTGCTTCGCCCGTGGACGCGTGATCGGCAAACTCCTCGACGGTCAACTCAGCTTGATCACACAGAGCTTCGAACATGTGGTCACTCAAACGGAGATCGACGATGCGCTCACCCAGGGCCGCATGACCTACCTGCCTTTCATCCTGCCGGTGGAACTGGATGCGAACGAGGATGTATTCGCTGTGATCGAGCATGAAAGCGACAGTGGCGCCGTGACCATCGCAGTGAGCGGCCCGGCCACGTATGGCAGCGCACTTTTCTACGATGGCCCAGGTATCGATTGGGATTACATGCTGAACACGCCTCTGGTCCGCTTATACCTGGCCGAACCGGAAGTGGGCATCGCAACCTGGTCGACGACCGCTCTTCCACTGACCATCGCACCGAACCCTGCCTCCGACGAGGTCCGGTTCAACACGACGAGCGGCGGGTCCTGGTCGCTCCTGAACCTGCAGGGCGGACTTGTCGCCCGCGGTCGGGTCACTGCGCCAAGCACGCTGATCGCAGTGGCGGACCTGGCCCCGGGCAGCTACGTGTTGGTGGTTGTGACCGCGGATGGACCACGGACCGGTCGCGTGGTGGTGGTGCACTAGGGTCTGACCGGTATACCGGGACGGGATCCTGTTCAACGAACAGCGGGTCATATAGAATTACCCTGATACCTTTCCATGGTAAGCGGTATGCCCGCGCTTTCTATCATTTTCCTGCAAAGCCATGAGCCTACGGACCATCTTGACCATGACCTTGCTGGCCACCAGCATGATCAGCACCAGATCCCTCGCACAAGAAGAACTGCATATCGGGACGGTGGGCCAGAGGCGATCGAGGCCTGACGGAGTGGGGGGTCTGCTCCTGAAGTCAGCCGGGGACACGGTCTTTTACGAGGACTTTGCCTTGGGATTGACCGGCAACAACGGGGTCGGCGCTTGGACGCGCAGTGGTGCGAATGGGTCGATCTGGAAATACGACACGGATGGACCTCTTGGAGCGTACAGCAGCCTGAACGAAGTGATCACCAGCACGACAGCGAGCAATGGCTTCGTCATCTTTGACGCTGACCGTGCGAATTGCGATACGACGGTATTCCCTCCCGCACCATTTTCCGCGTTCACCGCCTGGGATGGTTACTTGATGTCACCGGTGTTGGACCTTTCAACAACGCCGGAAGTGCACCTGACCTTTCAAATGCGGTTGCGCTGGTGTTGTGGCCCTGCGATCGGGCACTTCGTGGATGTAAGCACCGATGGTGGGACCACGTGGCTTACGCGATTCGATGCCCCTCAGTCGGGCCATGCGTTCAACGATGACCCGGGGACCTATTCCGTGGACATCAACCTTACTCCGGTGATATTCAACTCCCCTTCGGCGGTCCGTTTCCGATTCAGCTGGGCGGGCAGTTCGATCAACAACAGCCACTATCACTGGCAGATCGACGACGTCACCCTCACGGTCAGTCCGGATGTGGGACTGGAGGAGGAGATCGCCACCGGAGATGGGATGTTGATCTCGCCCAACCCCTGCGCCGACATGACCATGGTCTCTTTTGACACTCCTGCTGGAGGGACGACCGAATGGACGCTACTTGACCTTCGCGGAAATACCGTCATGGCGGGGCGGAGCTCGGCCGCGTGTTTTCCGATCCTCGTCGATCAATTAGCCGCCGGTGCCTATGTTTTGCATGCGCAGAGCTCAGCGGCGGTGTGTATACGTCGATTGGTGGTGGCGCGCTGAGGACGTCTGACCTGTATATCAGGAGGGAAGATCGGTACGCAAGCAGGCAGCATGAGCACCGTGGAACGGGTCATTGGGTAAGGACGGGAAGCGTGACGGACCGTGCGACACAGCGAAACGGACATGGCCCGATCAACGATCTATCCTACTTTCGGACCTCCCCAGAAAAACAACTCAGCACATGAACCTTCACTACACTGCGATCCTGGCGCTGCTGGCCGTCGGGACAGCTAATGGACAATGGGCCCATCCACGGCCGCTCACCTCTACCCTGAGCGTGAATGAGCAAGGAGCAGGCGGTCTGCAGGACCCGGCCTCGAATGGCAAAGGCCATCAGGGCATCGCAAAGGCGGCAGGTGACACGGTCTTCTATGACGATTTCGCCAATGGCCTGGCCGGGAACAACGGCGCAGGCGCATGGTCCCGCGGTGGTCCCAACGGCATCATCTGGAAGTATGATACCGATGGTCCGCTCGGAGCTTTCAGCAATGCCACGGAGATCATCACCAGTACCACGGCGGCCAACGGCTTCATGATCTTCGACGCCGATCGCGCGAACGCAGATACCACGGTGACCCCGCCAACGGCGCTCCCCAACTTCACCACATGGGATGGTTACCTCGTATCGCCTGCATTGGACCTGACCGCCACGCCGAACGTTCACCTGACGTTCCAAATGAAAATGCGTTGGTGCTGTAGCACCGCCAGCGGTCACTTTGTGGACATCAGCAGCGATGGTGGCGCCACCTGGCCCACCCGAGTGAACCCTCTTCAGGAAGGACACATCACCAATGCGGACCCCGGCACGTATAGCGTGTGGATCAACATGGCACAGGCGGTTGCTGGCAATCCTTCCAACGTGAAGTTCCGGATCGGTTGGGAAGGCAGCTTCACGACCAACATGAGCCACTACCACTGGCAGGTGGACGATGTCGCCCTCGTGGAGACCGAAGCGGACGATATGGCGCTGCGGAACACCCAGTACGATGACTACACGAACAACGGTAACGTGTTCGACGGATCGGGCGCGAACATTGAGTATACGATCTACCCCTACGGCCAGATCCGTGAAATGACCTTGAAGAGCAAGGTGTTGAACGACGGCACCGCGGACCAGACGAACGTGAACCTGGCCGTGGACGTGACCAATGGAGGAGGCACCTCCGTGTTCACGGGCAATAACAGCCTTGCTTCGGTAGCCGTCGGCGTTCTGGACAGCATCCAGATCGATGGCTTCACGCCGCCTGCGGGGACCACGGACGATTACGACGTGGCCTACACCCTTACCAGCGATGCAGCGGATGCACGACCTGACGACAACGCCAAAGTGCTATCCTTCCAAGTGAAGGAGTTCGAATACGCCTACGATCTAGGCAGCCGCACGGGCCGCCAAGGCAACACCGACGCCCAGGGCAACCCCTTGGAATATTCGGTCGGCAACATCTTCTCCATCGTGAACGATGGCACAGCGTACGGCGTGAAGATCGCCCTGGCCACCAACACGACCGGTCAAGCTTCGCCGGTGGGCGAGCAGATCCAGGGCACGGTTTACGACGCGAACCTGGACCCGGTCGCTGAGACCGACCTTCACACGATCACAACGAATAACCTGAACTCGAACGGCCAGAACAAGTTCATCACCCTGCCTTTCCTGAACGGATTGGACGTGACGGCCGGTGACGAGCTCTTCGTGACCATGCAGTACTTTGGAGGCACTGCCCCGGTGTATGTGGCCACCAGCGGATTGAGCGCCACGGCCGCCGGCCTGTTGCTCGATCCCGCCGAGTCCACCCCCTTGTTCCTCGTGAGCGGCCGCCCCATGGTACGACTGACCTTCGACCCCAGTGTGGGCATTGAAGAGGCGGACTTCCAGAGCGGTGTCGGCCTAGGCCAGTGCTTCCCGAACCCCGCTGCCGATATGGTCACCATCCCCTTCGAGTTGAAGAGCGGTGCCCGCGTCCGCATGGAGATGCACGATGTGAGCGGTAAGTTGGTACGTGTGCTGGAGAACAGCACCCGTGCCGCCGGTGCTCACCGGTTGGAGGTGCACGTGGAGAACATGAACGAAGGCGTTTACTTCTACACCCTCACCGCCGGTGATGTGCGCATTACCAAGCGCATGACCGTGGTGCACTAAGCGACCCTCAACAATCCGGGAAGCCCCTTCTCCGACGGAGAAGGGGCTTCTTCATTCCACCCCACCCTGAACCGCCAAGCACACTCCAACTCCTGCGTTGGAATGAGAAACCTTCCCGATCCTTACCTTGAGCGCCCTACAACCCCTTGTTGACATGATCCGACCTTACACGATCCTTGCGGCCTTCTTGGCCACCCCCCTGCTGGCCCAGCAGGCGCACCCTGTTTTCCAACCTCTTCCGGAAGGCAAGTACAGCGGTCACGTACCTGCTGTGAAGATGCCCTTGGGTGCACCCAAAGGCGCCAGCTACTACACCGAATCCTTCGATTCCAGCTTGAACGGCTGGACGGTGGTGAGCGGTGTGGGCAACGTTGATTGGGCATGGACGAACACCGGCCCCGGCCCAACGAGCAGCACCTACCCTGTACCTGTGCTCAACACCAGTACGCCCAGCGGATGGGCCATCCTGGATGACGACTTCCTAGGCCAGTCCGGAGTGCTTTCGGAATCCTCCATCGTGAGCCCGGTAATCGACCTGAGCGCGGCACCGTCAGCATTGAAACTTGAGTTCGACCAGTTCTTCCAAGAGTTCAGCGACCCGGACGTGAACACCTACGTGGGTATCAGCACCGATGGTGGCACGACATGGAACGAGATCGCGATCAACGATGGTGTCGGCCGCGATGGTCGCCCGAACCCTGAGCTGGTGGATGTGAACATCAGCAGTTGGGTGGCCGCCAACCCCGCGAACGTGCAGATCCGTTTCCGTTACCGCGCTACCTGGGACTACGGCTGGCAGATCGACAACATCGCGATCAACGAGCTTCCCGCCAACGACATGGCACTGCTGGAGGCCTACAAGACCGGTTTCTCCTTCGGCAACACAGGCGTTGCCGACATGGATTATTCGATCTACCCCACGGAACAGGTTCGCCCCATGCTGCTCCATGGCAAGGTGAAGAACAAGGGCTCATTGGACCAGACCAACGTTACATTGAACGCCACGGTGACAGGCCCCGGAGGAGTTGCGGTCACTGGCGCCAGCTCGGCGCTCGGGACCTCGGCTCCCGACCAGGTCGACAGCATGGCAGTGGAAGGCTTCACACCCAGCGGAGCTGTAGGTAGCTATACCGTG
>JADZGG010000370.1 GCA_020854015.1 Flavobacteriales bacterium | reverse complement strand
GAGGTCGCGGGTTCGAGTCCCGTCCGGACCGCAAAGGCCCTCACGAATGTGGGGGCTTTTTCGTTCCCAGGTCTTTCCTCACGCCCCCACCGCCTGCCACTCCGCGATCGCCGCGAGGAATCGCTCGGAATACAGCTTGGCCTTGTGGTCCCCAACACCGTTCACAAGGCGGAACTCGTACAGGCTGGCGGGGCGCTTCTCGGCCATGTCCGTGAGTGAGGCATCGCTGAACACGATGTAAGCAGGCTTCCCGATCTCCTTCGCAATGGTGCGACGCAGGTCCTTGAGAACAGTGAGCAAGTCGGCCATTTCAACTGATGGTTGGGCCACGAACACTTCCTTCTTCTTGGAACGCTCCTGGCGCTCTTTCACAGTATCGGGCGTTACAAGCCGTACGGTTCGACCACCACGCAACACGGCCTCTCCCGCTGGCGTGATCTTCAGGTGATGATGCTCGCGGTAGTCAACTTCAATGAGGCCGAGCTGGATGAACTGTTGAATGAACAGGATCCACGCGAAGGCACTCGTATCATGCCCGGCACCGAATGTCTTGATGCGCTGCCAGCCCTTCTCGTTCACTTCGGGGCTGTAAGTCCCCTTCAGCACATCCACCAACACGCTCAGGCTGAGCTGCTCCTTGCTCCGGACCACGGCGCTCAACGCCTTCTGTGCCAGTACCGCGCCGTCGAAGTACTTCGGCGGATCCTTGCACACATCGCAGTTGCCGCAGGCCTCCACCGTCTCCTCGCTGAAGTAGCTGAGCAGGATCGTGCGACGACATACCTGGGCTTCAGCGTACTCCTTCATGCGGTCCAGCTTCGCGATGATCACCTCCTTGTAGTGCGGATCCTCGATCTCCTCGGCGAAGTGCATATGTGTTTGCACGTCGGCGTAGCTATAGAAAAGGATGGTCTCCGCAGGCTTCCCGTCGCGGCCAGCGCGTCCGATCTCCTGGTAGTAGCCTTCCACTGTGCCCGGCATGTTGTAGTGGATCACGAAGCGCACGTCGGCTTTGTCGATGCCCATACCGAAGGCGATCGTGGCGCAGATCACATGCAGCTTGCCTTGGATGAAGTCGTCCTGCACACGGCTGCGCTCGGCAGGTTCTAGCTTCGCGTGGTAGTGCTCTGCGCGTACACCGGAGTCACGCAGCTTGGATGCCAACTTCTCGGTTCCCGCCCGGCTGTTGCAATAGATGATACCGCACTTGCCCGCATGGCGCCCCACGATCCGGTCGATCGCCTTGAAGCGGTCCTGACCGGGCAACACCGCCAGCGACAGGTTCGGTCGGTCGAAGCTGCTGATGAACACGCGGGGGTCGCGCAGCCCTAGACTGATGGCGATGTCACCACGTACCGTTCGATCAGCTGTGGCGGTCAGCGCGATCACCGGCACTTCCGGGAACCGCTGCTTGATCGCATGCAACTGCTTGTATTCGGGTCGGAAGGAATGCCCCCAACTGCTGATGCAATGCGCCTCGTCGATGGCGAAGAGCTTCACCCCTAGTTCTTGCAACCAGTCCAGGAAGCCCTGCTGAAAGAGCCGCTCCGGTGAAACATAGAGGAGCCTCAACGCCCGCTTGCGCAGCTGCTCGTTGATGACCTGTTCCTCCGCGAAGGAGAGCGAGCTGTTGAGGAAAGCGGCGGGAATGCCGTTTCCCTGCAAGGCCTGTACCTGGTCCTTCATCAAGGCGATCAGCGGCGAGATCACCACGGTCAAACCGTCCAGCGCTAATGCGGGCACTTGGAAGCAAAGGCTCTTGCCGCCGCCGGTGGGCATTAGCACGACAGCGTCGTGACCGGCCACCACATGTTCAATGACCTCCCGTTGTAACGGACGAAAGCTCTTGTACCCGAAATGGCGTTCGAGCAAACTCTCGAAGCCCAGTTGTGCGGTAATGTTCGAAGGAAGCGGTTCGCTGACGATTTCCATGGCGATCGAGGAACGGGCAAAATACTTCCATCTTGTAGGAAGCAAATAGCGACGACCTACGAGTTGCCCACAAGAGCGCAGCAGCGCGTTCATACCCTGTGGGGTGCGTCGCGAACAGCATGATCACCGTTCCATCGCATCCGATGCCCAGTTCGTCCGGGGCGATCTGGCGGTCCGTTCACCACGACCACATATTCGCCATGGAAAGTAAAGCACGATGAAGCACCTGATCCAATACCTGTTCATTCTCGCAGGTGTGCTTCTATCAACTGGTGCTGCGAATGGCCAGTGCACCGACTACACGATCTTCATGGACAATGACCCGGGCGCCAGCGAAGTGAGCTGGAGCTTCGTGGACCAGAACGGGGTCACCGTGATAACCGGTGGTGCTCCTTTTGGTCCGGCCACGATCTGCCTACCCGACGGGTGTTACACACTGCTCATGTTCGATAGTGGTGGCGATGACTGGGATGGGTTGGATTGGGAGATCGAGGCGAACAACGGAAGCTGGGATGATCATACCACCTTGAACAACAGTTCGCAGGACTTTGAACAGTTCGAGCTGGGGAACGGGGACTGTAACCCCGGCGGCGGCAACAACTGCTCCGGCGGTCAGAACCCGTTCTACATCGACAGCAATCCTGGTGGCTCCCCGGGTCAGATGTCCTGGACGCTCTCCTTGAACGGTGTGGTGATCAGCTCCGGAGGTTCCAACACCAACGACACACTGTGCCTTGATCCGTCGTGCCTTGTGCTCGTAATGAACGATTCCGGGAACAATGGTTGGCAAGGTGGCAACATCGTGATCACGGATGAGAACGCATCAGTTGTCTATTCCGGCACACTGCCAAGCGGCGCCACGCAAACGGTGAACATCTCCATCGACGGTGGAAGCTGCACCAACCCGGGAGGCGGTGGGCCCGGCGGTGGTGGTGGCCTGCCTGGAACGGGTCCCGGCGGAGGATGCAGCAACCTTCCTCCGGGTGGTGATTGCGCGACAGCTGGCTGCGCTTGTGACCCGTACACCTTCCAGATCACACCCAGCGGTTTCGGGAACGTGAACGAAGTCCCCATAGCAGGCTCGCTGAGCAATCCCTCCTTCTTCGGAACGCCGCCCTGGGGTGGTCCGGCGCATTCGGGTTGTCTATTGGCTGGCGAGTTGAACAGTACCTGGATCACCTTCACGATCGGGACCAGCGGCACGCTGGAATTCGCGTTCGGGGCCGGCGGACAACAGGCCGGTTTCTACGACTGGGCCATGTGGCCCCTCTCGGGAGCCGCAACATGCGGGGCGATAGCCAACAACACCCTCCAACCCATCCGATGCGTGTGGAACGCCTCGACCGTGGGAGGCACTGGCATCGCTAGCCCGATACCTGCTGGTGGCAACGCGGGTAACTACGACTCTCCGCTCGCTGTCACCGCAGGTCAACGATTCATCATCTGCTTGAGCAACTGGAGCTTCGTGAACACCACCGTAACCCTCGATTTCTTCGGCGCCGCTACCGTGGAATGCGGGTCGACCGCGCTGCCGATCGAGCTGCTCTCATTCACGGCCTTCAACGACGGTCCCAACGTCCGAACCGAATGGATCACCGGATCAGAGTTGGACAATGACCATTTCGAAGTGGAGCGGTCCTCGGATGCAGAGACATGGTCGAAGGTCGGTTCCGTGCAGGGGGCTGGCAATAGCCAGCAGGAGCTTCACTATGTGTTCGATGATCCGCACCCTTTGCAAGGCCAGAGCTACTACCGTCTTCGCCAAGTTGACCACAATGGCACAACGACGTTCTCCAACATGGCAGCGGTTCATCGCACGACCGGAGACGGACCAACGG
>JADZGG010000369.1 GCA_020854015.1 Flavobacteriales bacterium | reverse complement strand
TAGTGGCCATCAGACTGCGGTAAAGCACTGGTGCCAGGGCGCGTTCCGAAGGGCTCAATCGTTGGTTCCTTGAGCTCAATGCCAATCCATCAGCTGCACGGATGGTGGCATGGCCTTCCACCTGCACCGGCCAATGCTCCTTTCTGGCAGCGTGCTTCAGGATGGCCAGTTGCTGCCGGTCCTTCTCGCCGAACAGGGCCACATTGGGTCGAACGTAGAAGAAAAGGCGCTCCACCACGTTCACCACGCCTTGGAAATGGCCGGGGCGGCTGGGACCTTCGAGCACTTGGTCCAGTGGAGCGAGGTTGTACGTGCGGGGCGTGAAATCGGCGAAGATCCCTTCTTTCTCCGGGGCGAAGAGCAGGTCGCAACCTGCTTCCTCCAGCATGCGACGGTCCTGGTCCAACTGCCGGGGGTAGTGGGCCAGGTCGTTCGGGTTGTTGAACTGCAAGGGGTTCACGAAAATGCTGGAAGCCACCACATTACCTTCTTTCCGCGCAGCTTTCACCAAGGCGATGTGGCCTTCGTGCAGGGCGCCCATGGTGGGTACGAAAGCAACGGTTCGGGCCTTCCTTCGTTGGGCGGCGGACCAGGCGGCGGCCTCAGGGGGGGCAGTGATCAATTCCACGTCCGGCGCGGGGAAGGAAAGCGGTCAGCGGCCGGAAAGCTAGGGTTCGTTGTTGAAGTTGGCCTGAAAAGTCTATATTTTTGTACCCCATTTCCCCCGAACCCCTCCCGATGAGCTTGAAGAACGCGAAGGTCCTGACCATCTCCCAGTACATCAATCCATTCACGGAAGGTACGGAGATGGCCCAGGCGGCCCGCCAGTTGCCGCAAGGCATGCTTGAGCGCGGCAATGAGATCCGGGTGTTCATGCCCAAGTTCGGTGTGATCAACGAGCGCCGTCACCAGCTCCATGAGGTGATCCGGCTCAGCGGGATGAACCTGATCATCAACGACACCGACCACGCCCTGTTGATCAAGGTGGCCAGCGTGCCCAATGTGCGCATGCAGGTCTACTTCATCGACAACGAGGAGTACTTCAAGCGCAAGTACACCACCCACGATGATTCGGAGACCTTCTTCCCCGACAACGATGAGCGTGCCCTGTTCTTCGCCCGTGGTGTCCTGGAAACGGTGCGCAAGCTCGGCTGGGCCCCGGACATCATCCACTGCCATGGTTGGATGACCGCGTTCGTGCCCCTGTACGTGAAGCACTTCTTCGGTGATGACCCGCACTTCGAGAACGCCAAGATCGTGTTCAGCGTGTACGACGACAAGCCGGAGGCCATCGATAAGGACCTGGTGAAGAAGCTGGGTCTGGAGGGCTTCGGCAAGGACCTGCTGAAGGGCCTGAACAAGCCCACCACCGACGATCTGTACAAGCTGGGCGTAGGCCTGAGCGACGCCGTGGTGAAGGGCAGCGCCAAGTTGAGCCGCTCCATGGAGACCGCCATCAAGGCCACCGAGAAGCCGGTTCTGGCCTACAGCTCGGAGGAAGAACGTTTGCAAGCGCATGCGGACTTCTATCATAATGTGCTCGAAGAAGCGTTGGTCTGAGCACTTGAGCCACGTGAACCCCCTTTTCAGCTCACGGCCCACATTCGGGGCCGTGCTGCTTTTCAGCCTTCTCGCCACTAGCTGTTACAAGCCGGAGGACGGCCTTGGCGTTGACCTGCTGCCGCCGGACGCGCTGCTCAATGCGCAGGAGATCGACACCTCCGACGTGGTCGCCTGGTCCACTGTGGGCACACCGGTCCGCACCAGCAACCTCAGCCGTACGCTGCTGGGCAGCTATGTGGACGACCGCTTCGGATTGGCGAATGCCAGCATTGTGACCCAAGTTCGTCTTAGCACCAACAACGTGGGCGTAGGCCAGGATCCCGCGAACTTGGTTTGTGATTCCTTGGTGCTTTCATTGGTGTACGATGAAGGTTCCTATGGCTACGGCAACCTCGACCCACAGGTGATCAAGGTTTTGGAGCTGGCCGAGTTCTTCCCGAATGACACCAGCTACACGAGCGACAGGCTGCCTTCCGTGACCTCGTGGAACGACCTTGTTGTGGCCGGCCGTGATGTCTTCACCCCGCAACCGCTCAGCACGCCGGTGATCGATGGCGTTACCCTGAAGCCCCAGCTCCGCATCCCGCTCGACCCTGCTCTCGGACAGCGCTTCTTAAGCAAGTTCGATACCACGGAAATGTCGAACAACGAGGAGTTCCTTCAGTTCTTCAAAGGCTTGTGGGTGCTCACGGACAACGGACAGCAGGACCCCTACCAGGCGGCGGTGCTCTACATGGCCATGCTGGACGCGCAGACGAAGTTGACCCTCTACTACCGCGATGTTTCGGTGCCGGATACGTTGACCTTCGATTTCCTGATCAACGACAACGGGGTGCGCTTCACCCACATGAAGTTCGACCCTGCCCGAGCCGTGGACCCCGGTCTGCCACAAGCCTTGGCCGATACGAGCCTGGGGCAGGAGCGCATCTATGTGCAGTCCATGGGCGGCGTGAAGAGCTGGGTGCACTTTCCGGACCTGACGACCTACCCCGAGAAGGGCTTGCGGAACCTGGCGAAAGCGGAGCTGGTGATCCCCTTGGAGGGCACCTTCTACCCCGGCTATGTGCCACCTGTTCAGTTGTTCCTGGTGCGCAAAGGCAGCAATGGCGAGGACCTCTTCCTGCCCGACCAACTTTCGGCGCAAGGCAACATCGGCGGCTTCTACAACCCCCTGACCAGGGAGTACCGCTTCATCATCACCCGCTGGGCGCAGGAAGTGCTGAACGGCACCATGGACAACACGCCGCTCTCCATCGGACCCGGCAGCAATGGCGTCTCCATGAACCGCGTTGTGCTCAGTGGTCCCGAACATCCGGACCGACCGATGAAGCTGTTGCTAACTTTCACCACATCCTGATCCTACCATGTGCGGCATCGTGGCCTATGTGGGCGAAAAGAACGCCTATCCCATCCTGATCAACGGACTGAAACGTCTGGAGTACCGCGGGTACGACAGTGCCGGGGTGGCGCTGATCAATAACGGCGAGCTCACCGTGTCCAAGTGCCAGGGCAAGGTCAGTGACCTGGAAGCGCATATCCACGGGCAGGAGAAGCTGGGCACCATCGGCATGGGCCACACGCGTTGGGCCACGCACGGTCCGCCAAACGACGTTAATGCGCACCCCCACCAGAGCTCCAGCGGCGACATCGTGCTGATCCACAACGGGATCATCGAGAACTATGCGCCATTGAAAGAGGAGCTCAAGCATCGCGGCCACAGCTTCAAGAGCGATACCGATACGGAAGTGCTGGTGAACCTGATCGACGATGTGCAGCGCACCGAGAAGGTGGACCTGGCCGAAGCCGTCCGCCTGGCGCTGGATAGTGTGGTGGGCGCTTACGCGATCGTGGTGCTGGATCGCAAGGAACCCGATGTGATGGTGGCCGCCCGCAAGAGCTCGCCCTTGGTGATCGGTATCGGTGACAATGGAGAGCATTTCCTCGCCTCTGACGCCACGCCCATCATCGAGCACACCAAGAACGTGGTCTACTTGGACGATGGTGACATGGCCATCATCGACCGGCACAAGGGCCTCAAGATCCGCAACATCAAGAACCAGGAGAAGACCCCCTTCATCCAGGAGCTTGAGATGCACTTGGAGACGATCGAGAAGGGTGGTTACGATCACTTCATGCTGAAGGAGATCCACGAGCAACCCCGAAGCATCCACGACAGCATGCGTGGCCGCCTGAACCTGGCCAAGGGCGAGGTGGTGATGGGTGGCATCAAGGACTACGAACAGAAGTTCGTGCAGGCCAAGCGCATCATCATCGTGGGCTGCGGCACCAGCTGGCACGCTGGATTGGTTGGCGAATACCTTTTCGAGGACCTGGCCCGGATCCCGGTGGAAGTGGAGTACGCCAGCGAGTTCCGCTACCGCAACCCCATCATCAGCGAAGACGACATCATCATCGCCATCAGCCAGAGCGGTGAGACCGCCGATACGCTCGCCGCGATCGAACTGGCGAAGAGCCGTGGCGCCACCATCTTCGGTGTGTGCAACGTGGTGGGCAGCAGCATCGCCCGCGTTACCCACGCCGGGGCCTACACCCACGCCGGACCGGAGATCGGGGTCGCCAGCACCAAGGCGTTCACCGCACAGGTCACTGTGCTTACGCTGTTGGCCTTGGCCATCGGGCAGAAGAAGGGCACCATTACCGGAAGCCGTTTCCACCGTCTGCTGAACGAACTGGAGTCCATCCCCGCCAAGGTGGAGAAGCTCCTGAAGAGCGAAGCGCAGATCAAGTACATCGCCGACATCTACAAGGATGCCACCAACGCTTTGTACCTAGGCCGTGGCTTCACCTTCCCCGTGGCCTTGGAAG
>JADZGG010000368.1 GCA_020854015.1 Flavobacteriales bacterium | reverse complement strand
CGAACGGATAGCGGATCTCATCCACGGGGTCATCATACTCCAAGGAGGACAGTGTGATCCCGTCAAAGTAACCCAGATAGGTGAAGGCGTTCGGCAGTGCTTCGTAGAAGTCGGTATGACCATAGGCGTACCAGGTCACTGTGGCGCTGGAGAACCCTTGACCTCCTGAAGGGGATGACCATTCTTCTACTGAAGTGCTTGTACAGGTCAGGCTGCTGAAGTCCCAAGTCTGGCCTGCTCCAGCCTGCCCGGAAGGCATGGGACCGCAGGTTGAGACGTTGAACTGATCTCCCGGCACACAGGTGATGCTACCGGAAGCCAGAGCAGGTTGAGCCATGAGGTGGCGTTGTGCAGCGAACAGGAGTATCAGCGTCAGAACGGACGAGCGCAGCATGCTCATGGAGCTTCGTTCAGTGCTGGGTTGGAAGGTCGATCTCATGTTCGAGCAAATTCTTCGGTGACGTGCATTGGCTCCATTTCGATCGAATGACTGTTGCGATCACTGCTTCACGAATCGCATGTGCTCAGCGCGTTGACCATTGCTAAGGATCAGGTCGTAGCTGCCAGCAGCGAGTCCTGTCAGGTCCAACTCCAATGTGCCGGCATGGTTGATCGCTGATCGCTGAAAGCCGTGCACGGTCCTTCCAGTGGCATCCACGATGGAGAGGTCAACGTTGGATGAGCTGTTGGCCAGCATGCGCAGCGTGATGCGGTCGCTTGCGGGGTTCGGGTAGAGCAGGACGTTGGATGGTGAGCTCTGCTCGTTCGTGCCATTGCTCCCGGTCGTGGTCAACCTGATCGACCAACCATCGTAGTTCACGCTTGGTATGAATCCCAACCCGCCGAACACATAGTTGCCATTTCCATCTTCATCAAAGGCGCGTACGCGGAAGTCGTAGTCGAACGGGAAGTAAGGCCAAGCATCAATGTAGACATAGTCGAGCTCCGTTCCGGCGGTGTTCAATTGTTGAGCGAACATCAAGTTGTCCGATCTGCGGCCCCAGACCACGAGTCTCTGTTGGGAGTCCATGTCCACTCGCCCCTCGTCAAAGGAGCTGACAGGCAACTCCCCATTTGTCCCGAACGAACTAACGATGGCCCCGTTCGCATCGAATTTCACCAATCGCTTTTCGGTGAAAGCGAGGTCCTTGCACAGTGCATATAAGTTGCCGGTCGCATCGCGAACGAAGGACGTGATACCCAGTGTCGAAGCGGTAGGGGATAGCTGAACACCGGAAGTCCCGAAGGCGTTGTCATACGAGCCGCTCGCGGTCACCATCACCCAACTATTGTCCGTAGCACCATGTGTGCCCCCGCACAATACGCTGCCGTCCGGAAAGAACTCCGCATCGCGGAAGCGTTCGTTCTGTGAGGAACCATGGAAGAAGTAACCGCTGGAGCCGAAGCTGCTGTCCAATGATCCGGATGATGTAAGGCGCAATACGAACCCAAGAGTGAGTGACTGACCGCCCTGCGGTGCGGTAGTGCCCACTGCCGTGTAGCTCCCGTCGCTGTTCTGATGAAGGGCTTTCACACCCTTTTCCGCCGAAGTGCCGCCTGCATAGAACGGCACAAGCATGGGGTCGCCAGTTATCAACGCGTATCCGCCGGTACCGAAAGCAGGATCCAGGGAACCGTTCGCCAGCAGTCTCACGAAAAGCAGCTGGCATGTGTCCGCTGTCCAGCGCACCCCGCCGATCATTACTTTGCCATCGCTCTGTGCGATCATCGCCTGTCCCTCCTCTCTGCCATCGGGAAGGTCGACGTAAGCGAGGCCGGCGGTTCCCCAAGAAGCCGAAGCTGTGCCATCGGACGCTCTTCGCCAGACGGGCAACCCTCCCACGTACGGCGTGAAGTTCACCGGGTCCCAGTTGGATCCGGTGATCAATAGATCTCCATTCGGGGCGTGGTCGATAGCATTGATATACTCACCGACACCTCCATTCGGAAGCACCAGTCCGCCATCCGTATCGAAGGTCGGATCAGGGCCCCCGATCTGTGCGGACGCAGCTGCAGCGAAAAGGAGGAACCCTGCACTCATGATCAAAGGTCGACAGGGAGAGGGGATGCCGAGCGTAGTGGTGTTATGGCCTGTTTTCATTTTCCTGGAGACTTCATGTTACATGTGGCAAAGCTCCCTGCGTTCGGAACCTCGGTCAATCACATCATGATGTAGTAGGATGTCAGTTCGATCCGATGTCGCCCTTAACGCCCGGGTCTTGCTTGCTGATCGGACCCGTCCGATCATACTTCGTAGAACGGCTCAGTATTTCACGAAGCGGAGAAAGGAGGTGAGGTCTCCTTCGGAGATGTGCAGACCATAGTAACCTTGCGGAAGGGCTTGGAGATCCAGGTCCATCGTGCCCTGATCAGTGAATGTGAAACGATCGGCTGCGAGGATGGACCTTCCCGCAAGGTCTTTGATCTCAAGGCGAAAGGCATGTTGCCCGGCAGCTTTCGCTCGAAGGGTCATCCGTTCAGCGGTGGGGTTGGGGAATGCTGACACGCGGGCGGTACCCGGCAGGTCCACCAGGCCGTTCCCACCGTTCCCGCTCACACGCGCCAACCAGGCGTTGTATGAGAAGCCGGGTACGAAGCCTTGGCCGCCGATCACGTAGTTGCCATTGCTGTCCTCGTCGAAAGCAAGAATGCGATACTGATCACCTGGGACACTGTAGGAGCCTGGGTAGAAAGGCCAATAGTCCAGTTCTGTGCCTGTGCTCGTGGAGTATTGCGCGATGAACAGGGTATTGTCCGACTGACGGCCCCACACGACCACTCGCTGCTGTGTATCCATCTCCACGCGCTGGTCCAACGAACCGAAGGCCACTTCCCCACCCGTGCCGTAGCCCGCAACCACGAGGCCGTTCAGGTCGAACTTCACCAAACGCTTCTCCGTGAACACACTGCTCGAACAGTTCGCATACAGATCGCTGTTGGTGTCACGGACAAAGGAGGTGATCCCCCTTGTGGTGCTTGTGGGTGTCAATTGCACACCTGCGGTCCCGAAGGTCATGTCCACAGAGCCGCCCGCGGTCACCTTCACCCAGCTATTGTCGGACCCATTGTGCGCGCCTCCGCAGAGGATGCTCCCATCAGCATAGAACTCCGCATCCCGGAACGTTTCATTGTCTCCGGAACCATGTAGGAAGAGGCCGTTGGTGCCGAACGACCCATCGATCGCGCCGGTGGATGTGAGGCGCAGGACGAAGCCGAGCGTAACGTTGAACCCGCCTTGTGCAGCTGTGGTGCCGACCGCCGTGTAGCTACCGTCGCTGTTCAAGTGGAGGTCGGCGATCCCTTTCAGAGCAGGAATGCCCCCGATGAACAAGGGGACCAACGCCGGGCTCCCCGTGACCAAGGTGTACCCGCCTGTACCGAAACTTGGGTCCAGCGCACCGTTGGACAACAACCGAACGAACATCAACTGGGAGGAGTCAGCTGTCCAGCGAACGCCGCCGATCAGCACTTTGCCATCGGGTTGAGCGATGATCTTCTGACCTTCTTCCCGCCCGTCCGGTAGGTCGATGTATGTGAAGCCGTTCGTTCCCCATGAGCTGACCGCTGAACCATTGCTTGCCCTACGCCAAACAGGTATGCCACCGACGTAGTAGGTGTTGGCCACAACATCCCAATCTGTCCCCGTGATCACTAGATCCCCATTGGCTGCATGGTCGATGGCGTTGATGTACTCGGCGCCGCTTCCGTCCGGTAGGTTGAGAACGCCGTCCGTATCGAAGGATGGGTCAACGTCACCGATCTGCGCGGAGATCGTATTTACCGTTGAGGTGAGCATCGTGATGGTGCAGAGCCATTTGAACAGAAAGACACGTGTGCGGGCAGCTGAAGTACAGATGGTCATTGCGGAAGAGGGATAGTGAGCAGCAAAGCTCCCCAGGCCCCAAGTGCGCGTCAATCACATCATGATGTAGCCGACCGTG
>JADZGG010000367.1 GCA_020854015.1 Flavobacteriales bacterium | reverse complement strand
GCGGTCCATGAAGATGCGGTTGCGCATCAGCAGGGCCTCGAACTCCTTCAATGCGGCGGGGAACTCCTTCACGAAGGCACGGATCCGCTCCCAGGCCAAGTCGCTGAAGTTGCGTTCGAAACCACCGATGCGGCCCATGTTCGTTGTAAGGCGAGCGCCGCAGATCTCCTCGTAGATGTCGTAGATCTTCTCCCGCCACTGGAAGATGTAAGTGAAGCCCGTGAGCGCGCCGGTGTCCACCCCGATCACACTGTTGCAGATGATGTGGTCGCTGATCCGGGCCAGCTCCATCATGATCACCCGCAGGTACTCCACGCGCTTGGGCAGCTCGATGCCGCAAAGCTTCTCCACCGTCATGTGCCAGCCCATGTTGTTGATGGGCGAGCTGCAGTAGTTCATCCGGTCCGTGAGCGTCGTGATCTGGTAGAACGGACGCCGTTCCGCCAGTTTTTCGAAGGCCCGGTGGATGTAGCCGATGGTCTGTTCCGCGCTCTGGATGAACTCCCCGTCCATCGTCAGCACGTTCTGGAAAATTCCGTGCGTGGCAGGGTGCGTGGGCCCCAGGTTGAGGGTGTTCAGCTCACGGGTGTCGTGGGTCTGCACCACATCATGCTGCCAGTAGTCCGGGCGCACGAGTTCCGCGGCAGGCTTCTGTCCTTTGGACGAGGGGGTCTTGGGCTGCTCGCTCATCGTCCGAAGTAGCTATCGTCCTTGTCCTCCCGCGTGGGATCTTCCAGGGGATAGTCCTTGCGCAGGGGGAAGGCCGGGAAATCCTCCATGTTCAGGATGCGGCGCAGGTCGGGGTGACCGGTGAACCGGAGACCGAAGAAATCAAATGCTTCGCGTTCCATCCAGTTGGAAGCGGGCCACAGGTCGGTGAAGGTCGGGAACACCGGGTCCTTCATCGGCGTTTCGGTCTTCACACGGATGCGATGACCCTGGCGCATGCTGTGCAAGTGGATCACCAAGCCGAGCGCATCGCGGTCCGCGTAATGCATGCCACATAGGGTGGTGAGGAAAGTGAGGTCGAGCTTGTCCTTCAGAAAGGCCAACACCTCATGGATGCTGTCCTTGCGCACGGTGAAGCACAGCATGTCACCCTGCTGCTCGCTCTGGAGGATGCGTTCGCCGAAGGCGGCTCCGAGCTGATCGGTCACCAGCTGGTCTCGTTCGGTGTTGATGGCGAAGGCAGGCACGATCAGTCGATCTTGTATTTGGCGAGGGTCTCCTCGTACTCCTTGCTGTAGCGACGTCGCAGCCCTTCGTTGGCCACAAGCTCCTGGATCTTCAGGATGCCGTCGATGATCTGCTCAGGTCGGGGGGGGCAGCCGGGCACGTACACGTCCACCGGGATCACCCTGTCGATGCCTTGGAGCACGCTGTAGGTGTCGAAGATGCCGCCACTGCTGGCGCAGGCACCCACGCTCAAGACCCACTTGGGTTCGGCCATCTGGGTGTACACCTCCTTCAGCACGGGGGCCATTTTCTTGGCGATGGTGCCCATCACCATCAGAAGGTCGCTCTGACGCGGGCTGAAGCTGAGGCGCTCCATGCCGAACCGGGCCAGGTCGTAATTGGCACCCATGGTGGCCATGAACTCGATGCCGCAACAGCTGGTGGCGAACGGCAGCGGCCAGATGCTGTTCTTGCGCGCCAGGCCCACGGCTTTCTCCAGGCTGGTGGTCATGAAACCCGCACCGCTGTATCCTTCCGGGGCCTGCACGATGCTCGGCTTCCCGCGCTCGGTGGTCTGGATGATCTTGCTGTCGCTCATGGTCGGTCCCTGCTTATTGCTCCCAGTTCAGGGCGCCTTTGCGGATCACGTAATAGAAGCCGGCGAGAACGAAAGCGATGAACAGGACCATTTCCACGAAACCGGCCATGCCAAGTTCTTTGAAATTGACCGCCCACGGGTAAAGGAAGATGATCTCCACATCGAACAGCACGAAGAGGATGGCGATCAGGAAATACTTCACCGAAAAGGGTGAACGGGCGTTGCCGAACTGCTCAATGCCACACTCGAAGTTCTCGTTCTTGATCTTGCCTTGGCGCTTGGGGCCGAGCCAGGCGGCGAAGACCAGACCGAATACCACGAAGCCGACGGCCAGCAAGGTCTGCATGGCGATGGGCAGAAAATCGTTCGGGGTGCTCATGGTTCGTGCGGACAACGCCTCTGCGAACCTAAGGGTTCACGTGGGCGGCGGCAAATGTATGCGGTGCCGCGAACGTGGAGAGGGACGGAGCACCCTGTTTCCCCTATGCGTTGTTCAAGCCGCTTGCCGATCATCCGTACCGGGAGGCCGTTGGTCTGCCCGTTGCCGCACGCGTTCCGCGAAGGGCCTGCCGTTCAACTTGCTCTCCACCCAGGCCAGCGGGTCGAAATGGTCGTACACCGCCCGCTCACGCGGATCCTGCTCCAGCTTCACGAGTACTTCACGAAGCTGTTGGTAGGCCGTGCGCACCGCATCCGCGTTCCGCGCTTTCAACCGCAGTTTGACCAATTCCACCACGGCCTTCTCCAAGGGGAAGTCGCGCTTTGATCCGGCCAGGTAACGTTCGGTGTTCCGCAAGGCGTAGGGCAACAGGTCCTTCTTATCCATGTCCACCTGGATCAGCAGGTTCAACACCCTGCCGAAGCTGTGCACCTCGGTGGCCTCATCAACGGTCCCCTCGTTCAACTGGCGGTGACTGTAGCGCAACGCCTTGTCCAGCTCGCCCGCCCCGAAGTGCACATAGGCCAATTGGAACAACAGTCCTGACTTCCGGAGGGTGCCCAATCGTCCTTCATAGTCCATCAATCGTTGCTCGATCACCGAGGCCTTGGCCACTGCTTTGCTGAAATCACCGCTCCGGCCCAACATCGCCAGTTCCAAGCTGGTGGCCGTGGCGAAGACCTTCATTTCCAGGTCAGGTGACGGGGCCTCCGGCAGCGTGGCCGGCAGCATGCGGAACTCCTTCAGAAGCCCCTCCGCTTCGGCGAATCGACCGAGCCGGGAAAGCACGTAGATGTGGTTGCTCAATACGCTGAACAAGAGGTTCGGCTCATCACGGAACCGTTCCTTCTCAGTGAGCAGCAGCGTATGGTTCAAGGTCAGCTGCTCGGAACAAGTGCTCAGATCACCCTGTGCAAATGCCATCGCTGAACGAACGTGGTGATGCAGGAACCGACCTCGGGCGGTGAGCAGGGTCGCGCCTTCACGAAGAAGCGGGTGTTCGTTCAGTCGAGCAAGTTCAGTGGCCTGCTGGGCATCGCGAACATGCCCCGTGCGATAGAGGAGCAGGAAGGAGTGGCTCTTCAGTGCCCAAAGCTCTTCCACTTGTCGAAGCTCCTCGTGCAGCGCGCTGGCTTCCGCGGTCAAGGTGTCCACGTCGGCTTGCGAAACACCCCCGTAGTTGGATCGTTCGGCCAAGCGGCGCTCCCAGTCGAGCACATCCAACAGAATGGTCTGTCGATCGTTCTGCCTTGCCAATTGCCGCACGCTGCGGAGCATTCGTCCAGCGTCGACGTAGAGCGTGCGTTGGTAAAGCAGTTCCACTTGATGGAGCATCCGGCGCAGGCGCGCATCCACGGAGCTTTCCGCATGGAACGCGTCGAGGCTGGCAAGGATCGCCTCATAAAGGCGCCTCTTGGTGATTGGGAAGCGGTGGATGAAAGCCTCTTCGGCGAAACGCTTCAGCAAGGCCGCTTCGTCGTACTCCTCCATCAAGGCAATGGCATCGAAGAGGGTCTGGTGGTTGCTGTGCCCGCTCACCACATGGCGGGAGGTGTAAAGCTTGAAGTACCGCTTCTCCGCCCGCGTCATGGAGCGGATCAGGCGGTGTACGTGGTCATGCGGAGTGTTCGCCATGTGGGTCCGAACATGCCATGTGGGCCGGTCCGTATGGAAAAGCTAGCTGGCCATTGCCACACGGAACGGTCAGAACCGGGCAACGGACCCCTTGGACGGGGGAACGGTCGTAAGGTCCGATCCAGCAATGAGGGGGTGGTGGACAAGAAAAAAGCCCCGGTCGGGGCTTAAGCAGATGGGACCACGAACACGGGTCCTAGTTATTCCCTTTGTTCTTGCGGTTGCGCTCGCTGTCACCAGTATCATCACCGTCGTCGGAAATACCACCGTTGTCAGCGCCGTTCTCTTCGATCACTTCTCCATTGCGGAGCGTGTTTCCACCACGAGTCCCCTCTTGCTCCGAAGCCTCATTCTGCGGTTGAAGAGCAGAGCGTTCCGTACCCGAGAACTCCGTGCCCAAGGGTCCAACTTCCTCCCGCGAGCAAGCGCTGAACAGCACGACAAAGGACAGCAAGCAGACTATTGCCCAACGGTTGCTGATGTGGAATGCGCACGTCATCACGAACCCAAGATAAGTGGCTTATGCTCGTTCCGCAAGCCCGGGTCGGAACTTCCTGTACCATTCTTGGAAGGGAGCTCGATGACCACTTGCGTGCCCAGTACCTCCCCTTCAGGCCCGTGTAACTGATCCGGACCGGTGATCCGGATGTCCGAAAGGTCCAACCGCCTGAGCACATCGGCCCGCCCCTTGGTGATCTCGATGCCCCGGGAGATGTGGTCGCCCTCACCATCCCCCTTCCCCGAACGGCTTTGCTCCACCCCGATGCCGTCGTCGGAAACGGACACCCTCACCCGCCCCGGCCCCCCTGGCCCAACTTGGATGGTCACAGCCCCTGGCCTACCGGTGGGCAGGATGCCGTGCCAGATGCTGTTCTCGACATAAGGCTGTAGCATCATGGCGGGGATCTCGATGGAACGTAGGTCAACCGATGGGTCCACTTCAACTTGATAACGGAACTTGTCCTTGAAACGCATGTGCTCCAGCACGAGATAGAGCTCCAAACGCTCCAGTTCCTCGGCCAAGGAGGTGGTGTCGCTCTGACTGGCGTCGAGGTTGCGGCGGATCAGTTTCGCGAAGCTGGTGAGGTAGCGGTTCGCTGCAGTACGGTCCTGACGGTTGATGTAGTACTGGATGCTGTTGAGCGCGTTGAAGATGAAGTGGCGGTTCATATTCGCGTTCAACGCCTGTTGTTCCAGTTGCAGCATCCGGGAACGGAGCATGAGCTGGCGGGTCTTCTCCCGGCGTTCGCGCTGCTTGGACCGGTAGCGCATCACCGTATAGGCACCCCCTGCCAACACCAACGCGCTGCCTAAGAAGAACCACCACCGTAGCCAGAACGGTGGTTGCACAACGAAGGTGAAGCGTTGGGGCATGCTCCAGACCCCATCGCGCCCGGCAGCCATCACTTCGAAAGTGTACTCGCCCTGCGTAAGGTTGCTGTAGCTGGCGAAGCGCGCCTCCGTGGGCGGTAGCCAATCCGCATCCGAGCCTACCAATCGGTACCGGTAGCGCACTTTGTCCGGGTCGGAAAGACTGATGGCCGTGTAGTCGAAGGTCACGTGGTTCCGCCGATACACGAGGTTCAGACCCACAGGCAGTCCGTTGACCGCACCGAGGCTGTCACTTTGCCCTTTCCAATCGGTGACCTGTAGGAAGGACCGTAGACCGGTCAGGTGGAGGGGGGGGGCTTGGGGTGCGCCAAGCAGAGGTTCCCTGGCCGGGTCGTAACGCAACAGGCCGGCGGCAGTGCCCACCAACAGACGCCCCTGTGGATCCTGATGCACGGCGTTGAGGTTGCACTCCAGGCTCCGCAGCCCGTCGCTCATGGTGAAATGGTCCGGGTCAACCGTGCCGTTCAGCAGACTATCCGGCAGTGCCCTGAACAAGCCGTTGTTGGTGCCCGCCCATATGCGTCCATCCTTGCCCAAAGCCAGCAGGTCGATGTAGTTACTGCCGAAGTCCCGACCGAGCCGGATAGCGGTGAAGTGTTGGCCGACCAAGCAGTTCAGGCCGTTCGAAGTACCCGCCCACAGGCGTCCGGTCCCATCGAAGAGCAGGCAGAAAACCGTGTTGTCGCTCAATCCTTCCTGTGTTCCGTATCGCGTTATCGAGGAACCATTGAAGACCTGCACCCCTTCATCGGTGGCGAGCCAGAGGCGTCCTTGCTTGTCCGGAACGATGGCCCGGATGGAGCGACCGGGACCACCTGGCCCTGCAGGATACCAACGCATGGTGCCATCCGGGTCGCGCATCACCAAGCCATCACGCGTGCCGCACCAGAGCCTTCCCTGCGGATCCTCGTGCAGAGCAAGGATCCTCGAGCCGCTCAGCGAACCTGTGCTGTCCAAAGGCACCACTTGGCCGTTCACCAATCGACAAATGCCATCGCTGGTGCCGAACCACAGGTCACCGTTCTTCGCGCGAAGCCCACACCACACGGTATTGTTCGGCAATCCGTCCAAGGTGGTCACCATGGCCATGCCATCCATGCGGCACACTCCGTTGCCGTAGGTGCTCAGCCACAGGTCGCCCTGCGTATCAGGGGTGATGTCCATCACGAGGTCGCTGCACAGGCCGTCCTTCACTGTCAGGGTGACGAAGCGGTCCCCAGCATAACGCAAGGCTCCTGCTCCGTCGGTGCCGAACCACAGGTTGCCCTCCAGGTCCTGAAAGCCACACCAGATGTTGTCGTTCGGCAGGCCTTGGTGCACGGTGAAGGACCGGATGCGCCCCAGCTCGGTCGCGGAGGACAGGTCGACAATGTTGAGACCGAATTTGGTACCGGCCCAGATCCTGCCACGCTCATCCAGGACCAAGGAACGCACGTTGTTGTTGAGGAGACCATTGTCCTCATCGTATTCGATCGTGCGGCCATCTGCGAGCAAACCGTAGAGCCCGTAGCCGTTCGTTCCCACCCAGAGGTCACCTTTCGCGGAACGTGCCAGCGCGCTCACGCTCAGTGCACCACCACCCAATGGCAGTGCTTTGCAATGCCCATCTTTCCATTCAAGCAGGCCGTTGCGCAAGCCGATGAACAGCCGACCATCCGGAGCTGCGAGCAAGGCCCGTGCGTTCTGTGCGGTATCCGTGGGGAAGCCCTCCAACGCCTTGATGTCCGTGCCGCGTCGCACCAGCACCCCCGCGACGTCGGTGGCTATGTAGAGTGTGCCGTCCGGACCTTGGGCCAGCGCGAGCACGCGGCCTCCCTTGGTGTATTCGGGCAGTGGCACATTGCGCATCCGGCGCCCCCGGTATTCCACCAGCGAGCCACCGGCACCAAGCCACACCGTGCCGTCCGCAGCGCAGAGCAAGGCGTTCACCTGGGCGTCCGGCAGTCCTTCCTGGAGCGCATAGTTGGTGAAGTCCTGGCCATCGAAGCGACTGGCGCCACCGAGCGTGCCGAACCACAGGTAGCCCGCCGAATCCTGGGCCATACAGCGCACCTGGCTCTGGGCCAACCCATCCTGTGTGGTGTACTGGGTGAAGGCGTGTTGCTGTGCTTGGAGCGGCATGAGCAGGAGCAGGGGCACGAGCAGCACGACCACGCGTGGCCAATACGCGAGACGAGTCCCGGCATGGGACAGTGGACATCGGACAATGGCCCTGCTCCTGCTCATGCGCCAGCGCCGCTCTTCGCTCAGAACGTGTTGATCATCGAAAGGAAATCCGGCAGGCGACGGCGGCTCACCGGGATGAGCGCACCACTGTCAAGTTGGGCCATGTTGCCTTCGGTGCGGCTGAAGCCCTTGAGGTGCTCCAGGTTGATGATGTACGACTTGTGTACACGGAAGAACTTCTTGGGGTCCAAGTTGGTCTCGAACACCCGGATGTGCTTACTGCTGATCGTCCGCTTGCCATCGCGGGTGAACACGGTGGTGTAACTGTCACTGGCCTCCAGGTAAAGAATGTCCTCATGTTTTAGGAGCACCAACCCATCCCGACTGGGAACTGCCACACGGCTGCTCAAGGGTGACGCCGGGTCATTCATCAACGCGGCGATGGCGCTCTGGTGCTGCTGTCCTTCCGCCGGCTCGTCCACCAACTTGTGCAGCTTCTTCACCGCGCGCTGCAGCTCGTCCGGGTCGATGGGCTTCTCCAGGTAGTCCAGCGCGTTCTCCTTGAAGGCACGCAACGCGTATTCGTCGTAGGCTGTGGTAAAGACCACTGGAATGTCCCGCCCCTGTAGGCTTTTCAGAAGGCTGAAGCCGTCCTCGCCTGGCATCTTGATGTCCAGGAAGAGGGCGTTGGGGTTCAGCTCGTCGATCATCTTGCGCGCTTCTTCCGCGCTTCCGGCCTGGCCGATCACCTGGACTTCGGGGCAATTATCTTCCAGCATGATCCGCAGGTTCTCCCGGGCATCGCTCTCGTCATCCACGATCACTGCTCGCATCGCCATGGCAACAGGGTTTCCGGAAAAGTAAAAGGATGTGCTGACCGCCACCCGGCCATTGAGCGGATCGTAGGCGTGGGGGAGTGAATGGCGGTAAATGGGATGACTCTAAGGATCGATCGCCTATCGCGTCCTTGCCTTAGTGCAACTCGCTAAAGATCAGGAACACGAATGCCATAGGGATGAGCACGCATAGTCCGCCTGATACGACCCACTTCCAGAACATCGGCGGTTCAAGGCGTCCAGTGAACTTGAGCATATTGCCTACAATGATCATCACAACACCGAGACCGGCGGAGAGGACCACTGCGGGTTCGATGAGCGGAACGAAGACCTCCTGCTCGGCATGAAGCATGGCGTAGAGGAACACGAAGTATCCCAGACTAGTGTAGCGAATGAGCCAATGACGTTTCTCCACATTAAGCATCTGGGCTGAGCTCGTTACCCACGAACGGCCTCCAGAAAATCCTGCACCCGTTCGCGGGCGATCGGCACGCGGGCACCATCCTTCATCACGGCCCAATGACCGTCATCGCGCAAGTACTCACGCAGGTGCGCCACGTTGATCAGGTGGCTGCGATGCACGCGCACGAATTGGATGGGGTCCAACATGTCTTCGTAGACCTTCAAGGTACGGGTGTCGAGGTAGCGACTGCCATCGGTGAAGTGGAGCAATGTGCAGTTGCCGTCTGCCTCAAGATGTGCGATGGTGTACGGGTCGAAGAGCTTGAAGCCCTTGGC
>JADZGG010000366.1 GCA_020854015.1 Flavobacteriales bacterium | reverse complement strand
GGTAGTCCTGCTCGTTGCCCACCGTGTAGATGAGCTGCGAGAGACCGGGATACTCCTCAAAGCGCTTGATGGCGGTGCCGATGTCCTGCGTCATGTACACGCTGGTGCCATCGCGGCGCAGCAGCACCTTTTCGTCCAAGCCTTCGGGGGTGTTGTCCACCCACACGGCGCCATCCTTCTCGTAGAACACGCCCTTCTCCAAGCCCTTCAACACGTCCTCCTTGCCCAGCACATAGGTCTGGCTCTCGTAGTAGTTCTTATCGAACTCCGGAACGTTCATCGCCTTGAAGGTCTCGCGGAAGCCTTCGTAGACCCAGCCGTTCATGGTCGACCACAATGCACGCACCTCGGGGTCGTTGGCCTCCCATTGGCGAAGCATCTCCTGGGCTTCGAGCAGGATCGGGGCTTCCTTCTCGGCCTGCTCTTTGGTCTTTCCTGCAGCTTCCTGTTCCTGAACCTGCTTCTTGAACTCCTTGTCGAACAACACATAGTACTTGCCCACGAGCTTATCGCCCTTCAGTCCGCTGCTCTGGGGTGTTTCTCTGTTGCCGAACTTCTGCCAGGCCACCATGCTCTTGCAGATGTGGATGCCGCGGTCGTTCACCACCTGCACGCGCACCACCTTGTTGCCCGCGCTCTCCAGGATGCGGCTGACGCTGTGGCCCAGGAAGATGTTCCGCATATGGCCCAGGTGAAGCGGCTTGTTGGTGTTCGGCGAAGCGTACTCCACCATCACCTTCTTTCCGGTGGAAGGCAAGGCGAGGATGTCACGCTTACCGGCCTCTTGGAGGAAACCGAGCCAGTAGCTGTCCGCGATCACCAAATTGAGAAAACCCTTGATCACATTGAAGCGCGCCACCACGGGTTCTTCCCGCGCGAGGAACTCACCGATGGCAGTGGCCGTGGCCTCCGGTGCCTTGCCACTGAGCTTCAGGAAGGGGAATACGTTCATTGTCATGTCCCCCTCGAACTCGGGACGCGTGGGCTGGAAGCCGATCTGCTTCAGCGCTAGTTCGGCGTTGAAAAGCTCATGGAATGCGCGCTGCACGGCCAGTTCGAGCCGCGCCTGCAAAGGGTCCGTCATCATGGCCGCGAAGATCGCGTTTGATCGACTATGCCCCTAGTGCTTGGAGGAAGTTCTCCGCAAGCATGCAACGCACGCTACCACCGCCCACGGTCTCGATGGTGGGAATGGCCACCGGCACCAACTGCCCATGACGCTCCAAGGCAATGCGCTGATCAGGCTTCAGGGCGTTGAAGGCGGTCTCGGAGAGGAAGATGAAGAAAGCGGCTAGCGACGAGTTGGCCAGCGGCGAGCTCAGACCCGTACCCTGTAGCTGGAGCATGTTGCCGACGTAGCGGTGCATCTGGTCGAGGGAGATGGGGATGACCTCCTTGCCGGCGCGTTCCAGTTCGGCTCGCACATCCTCGCGGTCCACCGGGTAAGGCATGGCCTCGAAGCAGACCACCGCGAAGCGCTCGCCGATGCTCATGACCACGTTGGTGTGGTACACCGGTTGGCCGGTGAGCGTTCCGTCCATGGTGGCCAGAAAGGGGACCTGGTGCCCGTCCATGACACCGCACCAGACGTTCAGTGCGCGTTCAGAAGTGCGGGGAGAAAGCGCGGCGTAGGCCACATTCCGCTCGCGGTCCAGAACCAAGCTGCCGGTGCCTTCGAGGTAGCGTTCGTCCTGCTCCAGCGCGGTGAGGTCGGCCATGCGGCGGACGTGGAAGCCCTCGCGCTCCAAGGTCTCGTCGAAGGCCCTATCCCGTTCGGTACGACGGCTGGGCGTACACATGGGGTAGAGCACCACCGAACCATCGGCATGGGTGCTGAACCAGTTGTTGGGGACCACGGCGTTGGGCGCCTCCGGATCGGTCGGGTCCAAGACCGTGGTGCCAATGCCACAGCGGTCCAAGGCATGGAGCAAGGCATCGAACTCCTCAGAGGCCTGCTTTCGGATATCGGGGTCGTTCAGCAGCTGCTGAAATCCGTTGCTCGCCGCCGTCTCCGGATCAAAACCGAAGCCGGTAGACCGGATGAGGATGACGCGGGAAGCTACTTGGCTCATGTGCTCATGTGGTCATGTGCGCAGGAGCCCATACCCCTATCGGTTCCTCAGAATGTGGAACAGCGGCTCCAGCACCGTCAGCACCTTCTCGGCCATGGCGTTGTTGGAATCCAGCGCGGGGTTGATCTCCACCACATCGAGGGTGGCGGTCTTGGGGTCGTTGCACAGGCCGGAAAGCAATCCACTGGCTTCCTCCAGGAACAGCCCATCGGGGACAGGGGTGCCGGTGCCGACGGAGATGCTGGGGTCCAGGCTGTCCACATCGAAGCTCACGTGGATCTTCTCACAGGCGGCCAAGTGGGCCTGGGTCTCCCGCACGATCGCCTCCGCGCCACGCTCGCGCACGTCCTTCACGGTGATCACCTTGATGCCGTGCTCCTTGATGATGGCCTCCTCTTCCGGCTCGTAGTCGCGCAGGCCGATGAAGACGAGGTCGCTGGGC
>JADZGG010000365.1 GCA_020854015.1 Flavobacteriales bacterium | reverse complement strand
GAAGCGCTACCTGAAGTGCAGAACCCACGAGCGGTATCACCCAAGGCATCCGTCGCGAAGCCTAGCACAGAACGGACCGTGCGTGCAGTAGAGGAGGGTAAGGTGGATGAACCCGCAGAATTCCCAGGTGGGAGTGGTGGCCTCAATGGGTTCATCAGGCGGAACTTGAAATACCCCGAGGAAGAATTGAAGAATGGCCGGTCCGGTATGGTGGTGGTCGAATTCCTGATTCGTGCGGATGGAAGTATCCAAGGGCCAAGCGTCGTCCGTTCGGTTAGTACCGCTCTGGATAGGGAAGCGTTGCGGATCGTCTCGACCATGCCGCCCTGGATCCCAGCAAAGGCGGGCGGACGTGCGGTGGCCACAAAGCAACAGGTACCGGTGCGGTTCACGATCCGATGAGCAACTTCCGCTTTTTATTGGAGAGTTCCCATTCATCCTTCTTCCTTCATGCTAGCGCCTTCACGTAGCTTAAGGCTACTGAGCTTCGGATCATGGATGGCGTAGCCAGAGGCTACGCAAAGATGGGGGTGACCCCCAAGAGCCTGCGCATGCGCAAGATCCTGCTGGACGAGAACGATCGGAAGAAGGCCGGGAAGGTGGTGATGGAGCAGTGAGCCAACTACAATTGAAAAGCGGAACGCCGATCCATTGGGTCGGCGTTCTACGTTTTTGCCATGAATTCAGGGATGGCCTAAGTCCAAGCTCGAGCCCACGTGCATCATTTCACCGCCCCGTGATCATGCCCCTTCGGCATCGGTCCACCCTGCGGCGACATCATGCTCGGTGTGCCGTTCAACTGCGCTGCCGCATCCACCATGAAGGTACCGTTGACCACGATCTCCTCGCCTGCTTCCAAGCCGGACGCGATCATCACATCGTTGCCCATCGCGGCACCCAGCACCACCTCGCGCATGCGGAAGCGGCCTTCGCCTTCCTTCACGTACACCACCGAGCGCGGACCGGTCCAAAGCACGGCGGAACGCGGCACTAGCAATGCGGTAGCATGCCCATGTCTGGCTTGCACCATTCCGATGGCGAACATGCCCGGCTTAAGGCTGCCATCGGCCACTTCCACGCGGGCACGTGCCACGCGGGTGGCGGGATCCACCACCGGATCGATGAAGGTGATGCGCCCCTTGAAGATCTTGCCCGGAACAGACCGCACGGTGTAGCGCACCGTATCGCCGATGTGCATGGCGGCCAGGTCGCTTTCGTACAGGTCGAACTGCACCCATAGTTTGGAGAGGTCGGCCACTGCGTAGAGTACCTCGCCGCGTTTCAAGTAGTCGCCAAGATCAGCGCGTTTCTGCACCACCACGCCGCTCACATCGGCCAGTATCGGGACCACGCCACTGGTCGCGTTCGCGGCGATCACCGCTTCGATCTGCGCATCTGTCAGCTTCCAGTTGCGCAGTTTTTCACGCGCCGCAGCATAGAGCGAGGGCTGCACTTCGCGGACCCGCGCCGCTTGCAGCAATTCCTCCTGCGCGGTGACGAGCTCGGGCGAATACACCCGTGCTAATTCCTGCCCCTGAAATACGGTCTCACCGGTGTAGTTCACCAATAGTTCCTCCACCCGGCCGGCCACGTGTGTGGCTTGCGAATACACGCGTCGTTCATCGGGCACCACCTTACCGGTGAGCCGCACGTTGCCGGTGCCGCCGCCCATGCCCACGATCATCGTTCGCACATTGGCGAGCTTCATCGCATGCTCAGTAAGACCAACTGTCATGGGGTCCATCTCCGCATCGCCGGAAGCAGCGGGGATCAGGTCCATACCGCAGATGGGGCATTGGCCGGGTTGCTTCATGCGGATCTGCGGATGCATGGAGCAGGTCCAGATCTGATCCTTCATGTCGTGGCCTTCACGCTCCGACATCGGCGCAGGGGAGGCAGCACCACCGAACAATGCACGCCCGAGGAAGAGGCCGACCACCAGGGTGATGACCACGATCAGTGTGGTGCGGTAACGGGAAAGGGAAGCGGGGATCTTCATGAGCTTGCGGTCTTTAAGCTGCGTTTCAGCAATTGTGCATTGATGGCCACCACCACCGTGCTGAGCGACATGAACACGGCGCCCACGGCGGGGCTCAGCAGGAAGTCGAACGAGTAGAGCACGCCGGCCGCCAGGGGAATGGCGATGGCGTTGTAGCCGGTGGCCCAGATCAGGTTCTGGATCATCTTGTTGTAGGTGGCCTTGCCGAAGAGGATCAGTCCGAGGATGTCGCGCGGATCGCTCTTCACCAAAATGATGTCGGCGGTCTCTGCGGCCACGTCCGTTCCGGAACCTACCGCGATGCCCACATCGGCCTGGGCCAGGGCGGGTGCATCGTTCACGCCATCGCCGGTCATGGCCACGAACTCACCCTTCGCCTGCAGTTCCTTGATCAGCTCGACCTTCTGGTGCGGAAGCACTTCGGCGTAGAAGCCATCGAGGCCCAGTGCATCGCTCACCGCCTTGCCCACTTGCTTGTTGTCGCCTGTGGCCATATAGGTCTTGATGCCCTGCTCGCGGAATTGCTTGATCGCAGCGGCCGAGCTTTCGCGAATAGCGTCGGCCAGTGCGATTGATCCGGCGAACTTGCCATCCACCATCACATGCACCACTGTTTCAGCGGCGCCGGTAGTTCCTTCGGTCGGCAGCGCGATGTTCTCTCCCGCAAGTAACCGGGGGATACCACCGCGACCTCACGCCCTTCCACCGTGGCCTGCACGCCTTTGCCGGTGATGGCTTCGAACTTCTCCGCCTCCGGGACCGCGATGCCATCCTTCTTCGCGCGGGTCATGATGCCCACTGCGATCGGATGTTCGGAGTTCTGCTCCAGCGCCGCGGCCAGGCGAAGCAATTCCTTCTCGTCCGGTCCACCATCCACAGGTGCAATGCGCGTAACACCGAACTCGCCCGTAGTGAGCGTGCCGGTCTTGTCGAAGACCATGGCGGTGATCTTCCGCGAATTCTCGAATGCGGTGCGGTTGCGGATCAGCAGACCATGCTGTGCGCTGATCGCCGTGGAGATCGCCACCACCAGCGGGATCGCGAGCCCCAGGGCATGCGGGCAGGAGATCACCATCACCGTGACCATGCGCTCCAGGGCGAAGACGAATTCCTGGCCCAACAGCATCCAGACCGCCAGCGTGGCGAAGCCGCAGAAGAGCGCGATGTAGGTGAGCCATTTCGCTGCGCGATCGGCCAGGTGCTGCGTCTTCGATTTCGTTTTCTGCGCCTCTTCCACCAGGGTGATCACCTTGTTCAGGTAGCTGTCCTTGCCGGTGTGTTCCACGGTGATCTCCAAGGCGCCGTTGCCGTTGATGGACCCGCCGATAACCTGTTTACCCTTCCCCTTCTTCACCGGAATGGATTCGCCGGTGAGCATGCTCTCGTTCAAGTTGCTCTCTCCCTTGTCGATCACGCCATCCGCAGGGACCTTTTCGCCGGGCTTCACCAGGATGCGCGCGCCGCTCTTCAGCTCGGCCAGGGGGATGTGGCGCACGGAACCGTTCTCCATCACGTGCGCCTCGGCGGGCATCAAGCTCACCAGCATTTGCAAGGCCTTGGATGCACCGAGCACGGAACGCATTTCGATCCAATGCCCCAGCAGCATGATGTCGATCAGCGTGACCAATT
>JADZGG010000364.1 GCA_020854015.1 Flavobacteriales bacterium | reverse complement strand
TAAGCGTGCTCACCGCTCCTTTGCGGGCGTTGAACTGCTTGTAGGCGCAATTGTTCAGGTCGAACGCGGCGATGTCGCTGCCTACGGTCTTCATCAGCAACATGCGGTCATGGCGGCTCTCGATGTCGGACACCTTCCACTTGTTGCTCTTGCTCAGGCTGCCGTCCGAACGCCGGTGCATGGCCACACCCTTGTCGCCCACGATGCCGACCATGTCGGTGTATGCGAAGATGGCGTTCGCATTGCCCACACCGTCATCGCCCAAGGGCACTTCGTAGATATCGGCGCCGGTCTTGTGGTCGATGCAGTAGAGGGATTTGCCGCTGCAGATGTAGAACCGGTCGTCCTCGATGAACGCGTTCGTGATACCCTTCTTGAAGCGCTCACTGTCCCAGGCCAGGGCTCCGTCGCTCACGTTGAAAGCCTGTACGCCGCAAGGCTTGATGTTCTTGTACTGCACGCGCCATTCCTCCACCAGCGTATAGCTGCCATCCGATTCACGTTGGCGATAGTAGATGTAGGCCTGGGTCTCCACGAGACCGCCCACCTGCAGGATCACTTTTCCGTCCGCGACCCACATGCCTGGGATCGCACGCGCCTCCTTGATCTCAGGTGAGGTCCATAGGAGCTTGCCTGTCATGCGGTCGTACTTCTTCACGTATTGGCTCTTGCGGTTGCCCATGTCCAGCACGTACAGGTCGTTACCATCCACCACGGGCTTGGCCAGCGCGCCGTACACGCCGAATTTCTTGGCGTTCGCCGGTGCACCGGTGATGCCTTCAGGCGTGAAGTCGAAGGCCGCGGACCATTGTTGCGCGCCCGTCACGTAGTCATACACTTGGATGCCATTGAGCATCAGGAAGAGCTTGTTGCCTTCCAACTTCAGGTCGTACACGAAGTCACGCGTCACCACCTTGCGCTCGGCACGGCCCACATAGGTGGCCTCCCATTTCAGCTTGCCGGTCTTCAGGTCGATGCGGGCCAGTTGGTTCTTGAAGCCTTTGAACAAGGCGGCAAGTCCACCTGGAACGAAGTTCACGCAGACCATGTCGTCACCATCGATGATGTACTTGCCGACAGCGCCGGTGAAGGCCATGGTGCTCCACAGTTCTTCTCCTGTACGGGCCTTGATCATCGTCAAACCATCCGCGGTGCTGATGGCGAACATGTCCTTCTCCTTTAGGTAGATCACGTTCTCGTCCGTGAGGTTGGAGTACTTCTCCGTGGTCCACAGCGCGTTGCCGGTGGGCAGATCGATGCAGGCCACCACGTCCTTGCCACCTTTCTTTTCGAAGAGGAACACGGTGTTGCTTTCCCAGAACGGGATCAGCTCGTCGATCTTCCGTAAGCGAGGCGCGATGTCCTTGAAGGCTTTCAGCCATACCGTCGATCCGTCCTTGTTCCGGAACACGGTCATTTCCTTGTCACTGGCCGCGTAGCTGATGTTGTCCTCGCCGGGGTTAGGGTCCGTACCGGTGTATTCGATCTTATGTTCAAGTCGGGTCGTCCAGACCTGGCTCATGTCCTCTTGGGCGCTCAGCTGAACGGCTGAAGCGAAGAGGGCAGCGGAAAGCAGTGTTGTGCGCATGGTATTTGGTTGTTGTGAATTCATCCTGGTTCAGGGGAAGTGCAATGGCACGGTCACCGTTTCCTTGTGCCCCTTAGGCAGTTTGAAGGCGAAGCGGTGGTCCATCCATTGGTCCTTCACGGTGTTCTTCCAGTTTACCGGTAACGTGGAGCTTGGCACGAACACGGTCTCCACGCGGCCCTTGTCCTCGATCGTGAGCTCCAACATGATCTCGCCGTTCAGTTCGCCACTCGCGATGGCTTCGCTCCAGAGGCCTTCGCGCAGATCGAAGGCGATGGCCTTGCGCGCGCTGTCCTGCACCACGGCATTGTCGTAAAGCTCGGGCCGCTGGCCAAGTGCGGAAGAGACGCACAGGATGGCCAGGGCCGCGGGGAGAAGGGTTCTGAAGAGGTTCATGGGGTATGTATGCCGAGGTCTCCGCCGAGGGCGATCAGCAAGCGACCATCAGCCAGCCAGCTGTAAGCCAGTCGGCCATCGTGCTCTTCGGTCTCGTTGGTGTCGTAACGGTGCTCCTGTTCCAGGTCGATCATCGTGCGTGTGTCGCCACTGTCGATGTCGTAGAGGGTGAGCTTTCGCTTGTTGCGCCCTTCGGTGCTGCTCAATGCCAACGTGGTACCGCTGGGGTCCACCGCTAGGAAGGGCTCGCTCATCAGGCTCTGGAAACCGGTGCGTAGCGGCTCGCCTTTGAACGGATCGATCTGCTGCACATAGCCAGGCTGGTCCACCATGCTGAAGTTCCAAGCGTGGCCTCCAGCTACTGGAGCCACACCCGCGCGCGGGTCCCGCGTACTGTACACGAGCAGGCGCTTACCGTCCGGACTGAAGCCCATGCCCCGGATGATGTCGTACACCTCGGGCACGGTGCGCTGAAGCTCGCCACTGGCCGTGCTGTAGAAGCTCACCATCTGGCGGAACTTGAGTCCGGCCTTCTGTGCCTTCTTGTCGGCGCGCATGCTCGGCACCGTGGCCAGTTGTGCTTCCGTGGGCCGGTGGCACACCGCGACCATCGCACCGTCGGGTGTCAGGGCGACCGCGTTGGTGGCTTGCGGTACGGTGATGGTGCGCAACTCCCTTCCACTGGGCAGCTCATGCAGGGTCACCTTGTCCCCGTCCAGAACCGCGAACAACATCCCGTCCGCGCTCATCGAAGCGTCCATTGAGCTGCCTGCATCCATAACGGTTGCCCCCGTGGCCGCATCGATCACCATGTGGGTGCCCTGCATGTCCCCCTTGCCTTCAACAGCGAACCGCCAGAGCTCTTTCAGCATCAACAGTCGGCCGTCACGCGAAGCCCGGATCCGCGGTCCATCCTTGAAGCCGGTCAACGGAACCCGACGGGTGATCCGCCAGCCCACCGTGTCGATGAAGAGCAAGCCACCATTGTCGCCGCAACCGGCCACGATGGTGTGCCCGTCCGGCAACGGCTCCAAGCAGGTTATGCTGCCCTCATGCGCGGCCAAGCCCACCTTTCGCAGTGCGTCCTCGTTCAGGATCTGTGCCTGGGTGAACAGGACCACAAGGCAGGCCAGCGCCAGCAGGAACAAGCGTTCCCAGCTCAGTATCAGGTGCAGCATCGACTTCGTCCGCATGTTGTGAGCAACAGCGGTCCAAAAGTCCCCCGGCCATCAGGGTCACTTCCTCAGTGATATACCGGGTTCGTGTACGGTGATCACCGTAGCGGTCAGACCAGCACCGATAGAATGATGATGCAGATCACCGAGAGGGCGATGAGGCCATCCAGCAGTCGGTCGAGCGTGGTGATTCGCATATCGGTCGTGAAAGCGCGGTTCGGACGCAGATCCCTTGCCAAGGTCACCGTGACGTCAGCGATCGTGCATACCGTTGTTGGTGCCCGTTGCGTTGGGTGTGGAAAGCAGTTCCAGCACGCAGCTACTTTCGCCACCATGTTCCGCCTGCTCCTTATTCTACTGGCCGCCGCCAGCTTCAGCCCTACCACCGCACAGTCCCTGCAACCCTATGTCGACCATTGGGACAGCTTGAAGACCGTTAAGCGCAGTGAAGGCCTCTTCGTGAACGGCCGCGAATGGGGCGAGTGGAAGTTCTACGACCGCCAAGGGAAGCCCACCGAAGTGGCCGAGTTCAAGTCCGGTGAACGCGATGGCCATGTGGTCACCTACTACGACAACGGCCAGGTCCAGCAGGATGGTTACATCCGAAAGGGGCTCCCGGATAGCACGGTAAAGACCTTCTACAGAAATGGCCAGGCCATGGAGCAGGGAGCCTATGTGAAAGGTGTGAAAGAGGGACCGTGGTCCTATTGGTACGCCGATGGAAAGCCGATGCTCAACGAGCTTTGGGACAAGGGCATCTGCCTAACGCTTGAAGCGTGGGACAAGGCGGGTGATCACACCGTGGTGAAGGGGGATGGCGTGCTCCGCAGCTACTACGCCAGCGGTACCCTTCAGGAGGAGACGAGCTACAAAGGCGGCGTGAAGAGCGGGCCCATGAAGGTTTTTTGGCCGGCCGGGAACCCCAAAGTGACCGGTGCTTTCGTGGGTGGCGTCAACACGGGGGGCTGGGAGTTTCGGCACAGCAACGGAGCGCTTTCCAAGCGCGAGACCTACGACAAGGGCAAGCTGAACGGGCCATTCACCCAATGGTTCGAGAACGGCAAGGAGAACATCTCCGGCTTCTTCCGAGCCGATGAAAAGGACAGCACGTGGACCTGGTACACAGCGACCGGCGGCCGCGACATGTTGGGCACCTTCAGGTCAGGGGTGCAGCACGGCCTGTGGAAGTATTGGTACCCCAACGGACAGCTCAGCTCCGTCGGCACCTATGCCGAGGGGAAGCAGGACGGTGATTGGATGTACTACTATGAAGGTGGCGAGAATTGGAAGCGCGGAGCCTTCAAGGCCGGGCAGAAGGAGGGTGTGTGGACCACCTGGTTCGAGAGCGGGAAGAAGTTGCAGGAAGGACCCTATGTGAACGGTGTGGCCGAAGGCGAATGGAAGAGCTGGTTCGAGAACGGCCAGCAGAAGGACATCGGCTCCTTCAAGGCTGGCAAGATCGATGGCTTCTGGCGCGGCTGGTTCCCTGATGGCAAGGAGGAATACGAAGGTTACTGGAAAGACGACCTCAAGACCGGTGCTTGGAAGTTCTGGCAGGAGAACGGGCGCCTCAAGGAAGAGGGCTCCTATGTAGAAGGACGCAAGAGCGGCCGCTGGACCGGCTTCAACCAGAGCGGTATCATCATTTCAGAAGGGGCCTACGCCAACGGTACGCCCAGCGGCCCTTGGATCTACTACGATGACGCCGGGGTGAAAATGCGCGAACAGACCCTGAGCAACGGCGACCCCAACGGCCCCTGCAAGGTCTACGATCAGCGTGGGCGGGTGATCCAGGAGATGAACTACCTGAACGGCAGATTGCACGGCACCATGACCATCTATGGGCGCGATGGCAAGCCGGTGAAGCAGGTGGAGTACAAAGAGGGCGAACAGTTGAAGGCGCTGCCCCCCGCGATGCAGAAGGACACCAAGGGCCGGAAGTAACAAAGCCCCCCTTTCGGGAGGCTCTGTTACCTGTCGCATTTGCCTTCTGGCAGCAGGCTCAGGGTTGCATGTGCTCAGCGATAGCCATTGATGTAGGCGTTCGCGATGATCTCACTTTCCCTGACCAGGCCCTGCACGATCTCACGGATGAGGTCGTTGAGCTGCTGGTCCGAGTACCGGTTCAGATCATGGTACACATGCGTTTTCCGCTTGCTGCTCTTAATGAAGGCGATCTTGTCCTTCTTCGTCATGGGGCTTTCTACGGCCACAGTGCCGGAAAGGATCCATAGCGCAGGAAAAAAACCTGAAAGCCTTGCCGGCCGCAAGGTCCAGCGACCCAGCTCTGTCCTTCTGTGTCGTTTGGAAGGGTCCAGAACCGGCGACGGGCCCACCGGTAGTACCGGGAGCCCGTCGTCGGCTTTCACCAAAACCTCAGTTCTCTTTCACCAAAACCGTGGCCTCGAATCGTTCAGAAATGATGGACCGTGGTCCGCGCAATTCATCACACATATCGTGCCACAAGATCGCGCATATGGTCCGAATGGTGGCTCAAGGACGGACCGGGCCTCTAGGCGGTGAGTCCGCGTGAGCGCAGTTCGTGGATGCGCTTCAAGGTCTCCATGTAGCGCTTCAGGTCACCGGTGAGCATCAGGTGCATCGCTTGGCGCTTCAGCTTCAGGTACTGGTTCACTTGGTTCAACATGGCGGTCCGTATTAAGGGGTTCTGTTGAAGTAACTTTCAAGTGGCGTGCCAAATTGCGTTCGCTCCCTTTCGGCCTCGATGGTAACGCGGGTGTGGGCTGGAACGGGCTCCGCTTCCTTTCCCGGGCCGGAAGACCTATTTTCGCGCAGCTTCCACCGAAACGGAAGGCACAACCATGCAGCGCGGAGCCTACCTCGTTGGAGTGGCCGGCGGAAGCGGCTCGGGAAAGACCAGCCTTGTGCGTGCCCTGCGCGAGAGCCTGCCCGAGGGGGTGGTGAGCGTGGTGAGCCAGGACGACTATTACTTCCCCAAGGACCGACAAGCGCTCGATGTGAACGGCCAGGTCAACTTCGATCTGCCCACGGCCATCGATCTGGATGCCATGTCCAAAGACCTGCGCCTGCTGGTGAACGGAGAACCCATCTACCGCCCGGAGTACACGTTCAATAACGATGCGGTGGAGCCGCGCTGGCTTGAGGTGAAGCCATCACCGGTGGTCCTGGTGGAGGGCCTGTTCGTGCTCCACCATGAACCGACCCGCGAGCTGTTCGACCTGCGTGTGTTCATCGAGGCTACTGAAGAGAGCCAACTGAAGCGCCGCCTGAAGCGCGATGCCAAGGAGCGCGGGTATGGTGAAGCGGAGATCCTCTATCAGTGGGACAACCACGTGCTTCCGGCCTACCGGAACTTCCTGTTGCCGTACCGCCACCACTGCGACCTGCATGTGGTCAACGAAGCGGGTTTCCAACGTGCGCTGGGTGTTCTGCGCAACCACCTTCTACAGGTGGCCGGCGTGAATGAGCTGCTCGCTCAGCCGTTGTAAAGTCCGTATTGTCGGATATACGCCTCCACGGCAGGGTCCACCAGACCGGCCAGGGGTTTCCAATTGCGGATCCGCACGCGTATGCCAGTGGATGACACCTCCATCTGCGGAAGATCGGGCACGACGGTCACCTGCGGATGATCGGCCAGCTCGGCTTTCTGCAGATGCTCCTCCATGCCGGGGCGCGGGTACACCAGCACGCGGTGGTGCGCCAGGATCTGGTCGGCATCCTTCCACTGGTGCAATGAGGCCAGGTTATCGCTGCCGATGATAAGGACGAAGGAGAGATCGGGCCAGCGCTGCCGCATGAAGGCCAGCGTGTCCACCGTGTAGTTCGGCTTCGGCAGGTCCAGCTCGAACCCGCTGGCGTTGAGGCCTGGCTTGCCCTGTACCGCCAGTCGCGTCATGGCCAGGCGGTGCTGGTCGGGGCTCAGTTTGCGGTCCTGCTTGAAAGGGTTCTGCGGTGTGACGACCAACCAGACCTGGTCCAAGCCACCCGCCTTAAGCATCTGCTCGGCGATGGCCACGTGGCCCAGGTGCGGGGGATCGAAGGATCCGAAGAGGCAGCCGATGGTCATGCGGATAGGAATGTGCGGACCAGACTTGAGGCCTCGTTACAGGCCCGCTCGCGGTCGTCGTTCACGATCACCGCATCGAAGCGATCGCGGAAGCTCATTTCGTGCTCCGCTTTCTCCACACGCATGCGAAGTGTTTCAGGTGTTTCGGTATTGCGGTGGTTCAGCCGATGCTCCAAGGCCTCCAGCGAGGGCGGACTGACGAACAGGGCCAAGGCCTTGGTCTGGTAGATCTCCTTCAGGTCCAGGCCGCCGACCACATCCACGTCGAAGATCGCATGGTGGCCAGCTTCCCAGATGCGTTCGAGCTCGCTTCGCAAAGTGCCGTAGAAGCGTCCCGGATACACCTCCTCGTATTCCACGAACTCGCCAGCGGCGATCCGCCCCCGGAACTCATCCACGCTCAGGAAGAAATAGTCCTTGCCGTCCACTTCATTGGCCCGCATGGGCCGGCTTGTGGCGCTCACACTGAATTCCAAGCCTAGCCCTTCGTTCAGCAGGTGCCGCACGATGGTGGTCTTACCTGCCCCACTGGGTGCGGAAACGATGATGCTTTTCCCGGGTATCCCGCGACCTCCGTTCAGATCTTCCGTTCCCTTCACCATCCTGCGGGTTGCGAAGTGTTGTTCCGGTGCATATCAGAGCACATTGAGCACCTGCTCTTTGATCTTCTCCAGTTCGTCCTTCATTAGCACCACACACCTTTGGATCGTGGCGTCGTTGGCTTTGGAACCGAGCGTATTGATCTCGCGTCCCATTTCCTGACCGATGAAACCGAGCTTACGCCCTTGGGCATCGTCCGCCCCAAGCGTTTCCACGAAGTAGTTGCAATGCGCCCGCAAGCGGACCTTCTCTTCGGTCACGTCCAGTTTCTCAAGGTAGAACACCAGCTCCTGCTCGAAGCGGTCCTGGTCCACGGCAGCCTGTAGCTCGGCCAGTTTGCTGCGAAGTCGTTCGCGGGTGCGTTCCGTTCGGCCCACGTCCAACACTTCGATCTGGTCCATCTGCTCGGTGACCTGGGCCACGCGGTGCGCAAGCTCGTCGTACAGGCGCTTGCCTTCATTGCTGCGGAAGTCCTGGAACGAGCGCAGGGCGTCGGCCACCAGGGCGCGGATGGCCAGCCATTCCTCATCGTTCAGCACATCGCGCTGCGTGTTGCTCACGTCCGGCATGCGAAGCACCAAGGCCAGCAGGTCCGTTGTGGCGGTAGGGTCCACTTCGGCAGCGATCGACTTGAGCTCATCGTGGTAGGCCTTCACCAACTGGCGGTCGAAGCTGGTGCGTTTCTCGGCGTGCATCAGCTCGGCGTTCACCGTCACTTCGGCCTTGCCGCGCACGATGGCCTCGGCGGCCATGCCCCGCAGTTCGGCCTCCTTCTCGCGCAGCATCTGCGGCACCTTCAGGAAAAGGTCCAGTTGCTTGCTGTTCACCGAACGCACTTCCACGGTCACCTTGCGGTCGTTCACCACACCCTCGGCACGGCCAAAGCCTGTCATCGATCGCAACATGCCGCGAATGTAGGGGCGAGGTCCGCGTCCGCAGGAATCCGGTAAGTAGAGTAGTTATTACAAATGACCAAGCAGGACGAAAAGCACTTCCTTCATCTCTTCCTACTTCGACCCTCGCTGATCGTCTTTCTATGATGAGCGCCGGTCCGCCCGCGTTACCAGGTGCACTCCGAGGAAGATCGCAGTGCCACAGAACCACTGCATCAGTCCGCCTGTGGCGTCGGGTGTGGGCGGCTTGCCCGGAAGTTCGACGCCCGAGCGCAGTTGCAGCCAGGTGAAAAAGGTCGCCAGCAGCGGTTGCAGGTAGATGAAGGTGCCCACCACGCCGGGGTTCACATGCCGCAGCGCCCAAGTGTTCAGCAGATACGCCACGAAGGTCACCATCACCACCACGAAGGCCACGCTGCCCCAGATGCCTTGGCTGAAGGCCGACCATTCCACAGCGTTCAACTCGGCCAGACCGAAGGGCAATACCATCAAAGTGCCCAGCAGGAAGGTCCAGGCCATCACGGTGGTGGCGGTGTATTTGCTCATCAAGGGCTTCACCAGCACCAGGTATATAGCGAAGGAGCTGGCGTTCACCAGAATGAACAGGTCCCCCAGCAAGGTGGCCGAGCCCGACCCGCTAGAGGGCCGAACGAAGACCAAGGTGAGCGCTCCGCCTGCGCCCAAGGCGACGCCCAGCAGCTTTTCCCAGGTGATGCGCTCACCGATGTAGATGCCGCTCATGGCCAAGACCAGCACCGGCGTGGCCACCATGATCAAACTGGCATGCACCGGTGTGGTGCGCATCAACCCGTGGAAGAACATGAGCTGGTTCAACGCCACACCGAACACTGCGCACAGCACCAACCGCAGTGCATCGCTCCAGTCCACCTGCTCCCGGATGAAAAGGCGTAAGCCCCAGAACAGGATCGTGGCGCCGATGACCCGCAGCAGGATGAAGCCG
>JADZGG010000363.1 GCA_020854015.1 Flavobacteriales bacterium | reverse complement strand
TGTTGTGCATGGCCGCCATCGCCGGGCTGCTGATCCCACTGCACCACCGCATGGAGAAGTTGATCACCAACATGCTCGTGAGCAAGAACAACCGGGTGCGGTTGGAAGCTGCGAGGAGGACGATCGAGGAGTTGGAAGCACGACCGACCGATACCAACGCAGGTTGATGCCTATGAATGTTTGCATGCTTCACCAACGGACCATTACCCGGGGTCTCATTTTCCGAACGCTGGCTCTGGTCGTTGCATTGGTCGGTATCGGCCAACTGCGCGCCCAGCCCCTCGACACGCTTGCGGCCCGGATGCGTGGAATTCCTGTCGATTCCTTGATCTCACGTGAGGCCGCGGCGACCGACCCGCGGGTGAAATGCGCCGCCATTGCCAGGCTCGTCAGCCAGTACCTCTTCCTCGGTCGCCCGGAGGACTGCATGAAAGCAGCTATTCGTGGTCTGGAAGCGGCCGTGCCGACCGGGAACGATACGCTGATCGGTCGCGCCCACTTCGGCATCGGCGGGGCATTCACGCAGCTCAACGAGGTGAACGGGGCCCTGAAGCACTTCAACATCGCCTTCGAACGCTTCCAACATGCCGGCGATAGCTTGGGCATGGGGGCCGTTTGCAAGGAGACCGCCATCGTGTACCAACGGGCCGGGGATACTGAGGGCACCTTGCGCTATATGCGTAAGGCGCAGGCCTATGGCTTGAGTGAGGGGATCTACGGCCGCTCAATGTCCATCCTTGCCCGGTGCCACATGGAACGCGGCGACCTTGATTCCGCGCTTTACTATGCCCGCAAGGCCGATATGCTGAAGGTGCCCGGAAATGATCCCTATGGCTATGCGAACTTCCAACTCACCCTGGCCGTCGTGCATGCTGCTCGAGGGGAGAACGACCTGGCTGAGCCTTACTTCAAGCGGGCCTTGGCAGTGGCTGATTCTGCTGAGGTGCCCGAGCCGCTCATCAACGCTGCGGCCGGTTACGCCAAGCTGCTGATCGGCCAAGGGCGCGGGTCGGAGGCGTTGGTCTGGGCGCGTAAGGGCTTCGGATCAACCGAGCATATGCGGCAACCGGGGTTTCTGGTGAAGTCCACGACGGCCTTGTCCGATGCCTTTGGCGCGAACGGCATGACCGATAGCGCGCTGGTGTACTCGAAGCTTGCCCACGCATGGCGCGACTCGCTCACGGCCTTGCAGAACCGAAGCCAGTTGCAGAACCAATTGTTCACGCAGGAACTGAAGGACCGCGAGGAAGCCAAGCTTCGCGCGGAGGAGCTCGCGGCACGCTCCCATAACATCCAGTTCGGCATCATCGCCCTCATCGTCATCACGCTCGGCATCTTCCTGCTCATCTTCAGCAGGACTTCCGTGGTGGGCGCCAAGGCTATCAAGAACCTCTCGCTCATCGCGCTGCTGCTCTTCTTCGAGTTCATCAACCTGCTGCTGCACCCGTTCCTGGGCGAACTCACGCACCATTCACCGCTGCTGATGCTGCTGTGCATGGCCGCCATCGCCGGGCTGCTGATCCCACTGCACCACCGCATGGAGAAGCTCATCACCAACATGCTGGTGAGCAAGAATAACCGGGTGCGGTTGGAGGCGGCGCGGAGGACGATCGAGGAACTGGAAGCACGACCGAATGAACATTCTGGGACATAGCATGGGAACCAAGGGACACCCAGCGCAGCCGTTCCGTTACACGCTGATCGCTGTGCTTCTGCTGTCATGGTTAGCCGGCAGCGCGCAATACGGCGGCATGGCCACACTGGACACGCTCGATGTGCGGCACGACCTGACAAAGCCCGCCGCTGTGCGCATGGAAGCGGCGAAGAACCATGCTGTTGCTTGCCTGTATGCCGGGCGCGCGGAGGAAGTGCGTATCACGGCGTTGTTCGCGCTGGACCTGGTACCCGAGCTGAAGCACGATACGGCGCTGACCAAGGCGTACCTCGTCACCAGCCTCTCGTGCAAGGAGAGCGACCCAGGTAAGGCCTTGGAATACCTGTACAAGGCATTGGACCATGCGGAGCTCAGTGGCGATGCGGACTTGATCGGCTGGGTGGAGAAGGAGACCGGCATCGTATTCAAGCAGATGGGGCAGTACCGGGAAGCGATCCGATGGCTGAAGAAGTCAGAAGCGCATGTGGTGAGCACAGTGGAGCGCAACCGCACGGCCTGTCACTTGAGCGAAGCCTACGCCGCAGTGGGTTTGCTGGATTCCGCCTTGCAACAGGCGCAGGGCAGCAACATCACGGACAAGGTTGCCGACGATCCTTACGGCTACGCGCGGTCGCAATTCGTGATCGGCAAGGCGTACGCGGCCAAAGGCGAGTCGGACATGGCCGAGCTCTTCTTCCAAAAGACCATCGCGGTGTGCGACTCCTTCCGCATTGCGCGGTTGATGCCGTACGCCCTGGTGAGCCTCGGCCGGGTGCGACTGGACGCGCAAGATGCCAGCGGTGCCATCGGCCTTGGAAGGCGAGCGCTTGCTGAAGCGGAGCGAACCGACAACCTGCCGGCCGCTCTGGAAGCCACTGGCCTCTTGGAACTGGCTTACCATGCTGCGGGCAATGCCGATAGCGCATACGTGAGCCTGAAGCTGCGCTCCACCTTGCAGGACAGCCTGTTCAGTGTGCAAGCGCTGAGCAAGGTGGAGAGCATGCGCTTCGGGCAGCAGTTGAAGGAGAAGGAAGAGGAGCAGGCCCGACTCGAGGCACTGGAGGAGCGCTCCCGAAACATCCAGTTCGGCATCATCGCCCTCATCGTCATCACGCTGGGCATCTTCCTGCTCATCTTCAGTCGTACGGCGGTGGTGGGCGCCAAGGCCATCAAGAACCTCTCGCTCATCGCGCTGTTGTTGTTCTTCGAGTTCATCAACCTATTGCTGCATCCGTTCCTTGATCGCGTCACGAACCACTCGCCGATCCTGATGTTGCTCTGCATGGCCGCTATCGCCGGACTGTTGATCCCGCTGCACCACCGCATGGAGAAGCTCATCACCAACATGCTTGTATCGAAGAATAACCGCGTGCGGTTGGAGGCGGCGCGGAGGACGATCGAGGAGTTGGAAGGCGCTGGAAAGTCAGGGTCTGCGAGCTAGGCCTGGCGTATCAGGGGCTCTGCTTCTCCAACTGTTCAATGGTCTTCTTCGCCTGCGTTAATCGTATGGCCTTGTTCTTCTCGATCAATTTCGCTGTGGCCCATTTCTCCAGCTTGTGGTGCAACGGCACTAACAAGGCAGCGATACACACCAGGGCCAGGAGCATGAGCGCGGGAGAATGATGGGTCACCTTCTCCAAGAAAGGGTGGAGCAGGAGGTTCAGGAATTCGAACACGATGAGCAGGGCCACCACACCCAGAAAGCTGATCACCCGGGTGTTGGTGATGACGCTGCGGCTGAGCAGGAGGAAGATGATGACGAAGGCGAGGATGCCCACGGCGATGAACGCGAATTGGAGGTCCTGTGCGCGTGCTGCATGCCGCTGTTCCAGCTCGATCTCCTTCTTCACCAACAGCAGGGAAAGCTGCTGGCTCTTGCCCATGGTGGCAATGCTGTCCTTCATCGTGTCATAAAGCCGGAAGTACTTCAGCGCGCTATCGCTGTTCCTATCCGCGTAGATGTCTTTGTAGAGGGCGTACATCAACAGGACGCTGCTAGGGCCCCCGTACTCTTGTTTGGTGCGCATCAGGTCGGTGTAGTGCAAGGCCGAATCAAGCCGCCCGTCCTTCAAATGGTATTTACCGAGCAGACCATGTATCCCCATGAAGTGCTCGGGGTGTGTTCTTCCGATACGGCTTGCACGGGCCTTCTTCAGGTACTCATAGGCAATGCCCTTTTCGCCGTACAGCTCATAATTGGTCGTGGCCAACATCCCGTACGAGTAAGTCTGCCCGACTTCGAGGTTCTCGGACATTGAAATGTCGTAGACGCGTTGCGCGTAGTACAAGGCAGAGTCCCGCTGCTTTGCCTCACTATGCCGGGTACAGAGGTTGCCGTAAGACCACATGGTGCAATACTGATCACCTGAGCGCTTGGCAAGGTCCAGGGCCGTATGCAAGTGAGCCATCGCCTTCGAGCGATCCTCCAGGCAGCGCGATAGGTCGATAAGGATCAAGGCCAGCGCTTGCTCGTTGCCGTGCTCTTGCGCCATCTCAAAGGCGGCATAGGCGAGTTCAGCGCCCTGCAGGCGATCACCGTTGTACGCCAGCAGGTCGCCCAACTCCGCCAAGGCCACGCTCTCCATCACCTTGTCGCCTTGCTCCTTGCTCAGTACTCGGATCGCCTTGGAGTAGTGGATGCGTTGCTGCTGGGTGAGCAAGGGCACCTCGTACAGCAGCTTGTACAAGAGCGCGATGCGTTCCGATGGCCCCGCAGCCGTGCGCATTCCGGCAAGCAGGCTGTCGGCTTCGGGGTTCTGCGCGCTGGCGCTCCGGGCGAACAAGAAGATCAGAAGGAGGGAGAGTGCGATGCGTGGCATGTGTTTCATCCCGTACTGGCGGGGGAAGTGGCGGCAAGATCCGCACTTTTCGATGATCGCGATGGAATGGACTCGCGGAGCAGATGAGTGGCCCAAGCGCTGTTGCGGCATGACCGATCCCGCGACCACCGCATGGAGAAGCTGATCACCAACATGCGCGAAAGCACAGCAAGCTGAGCGAAGTGAAGTCCCGCAAACGGGGCTGAGCAATGACGAAGGCATGGACCGCAGTGCGCGAAACGACCGAAGGCGAAGTCCCGTTCTGCGGGAAACCGCGTAAGGTTGGAAGCGGCGCGGCGGACGATCGAGGAGTTGGACGGAAGGCAAGAGAAGCAGCCTTGAGTGCGCGTGGTTCCGACCGGGCGGCTATGCTGGCGATGCCGATCATACCCTACTTTGAGGCTGCAGGGTTCTTTGGTATGTAACTGAACGTTCCTGAGGCTTCGGTGTACCGCCCTTCACAAGCTCAGAATCCATGCGTCCATTCATCGCCCTCATCGCCTTCCTGCTCACGGCCAATCATGGTCAGGCCACGAGCCTGTACGACCAGCTTCGTGCCTTCAACCCCTACTGGGAGAAGCACGCTGAACACGTGCGGGGCAAAGCGGCAAAGCCCATCCATAACGATGTGGACTATGTGCGCGCCCATCTCACGGAGGTGATCGGTGTCCTGTCGAGTGCATCTTATGGTGAACTGAGCAACGAGCAATGGATATCGCGCAAGGAACTCATTGCCGTACTCGCGGAGTATGCACACCAAGGGCGCTTCCCCATCAACTACTATCGGCACGAGCGCATACCGGTATTCATCGATGAGCACGATACCTACTGTGCGGTCGGTTATCTCATGCGGCATACGGGTGAAGAAGCCATGGCCCGGCGCATCGCAGCGGCGAACAACTATGCATGGGTCAGGGAGATCACGGAGCCCGGACTCGCCGCCTGGCAGCTCGCTTCAGGATTCACCTTGGAGGAATTGAAGCTGATCCAAGGGGCCTATGACTTCTATATCCGGGATGCCTTCCTGCTACCCGACAAGTACGAGGTGCCGCAGAAGCCTGAACAAGTGGTGCGACACTTCGAAGGAAAAGACAAGGACAAAGTCTGGTACTTCGGCGAAGGATCGAACGGCGTGTTGCATGGCCGTTGGGAGCAGAACTACTCGGCCACCATGCCGTGGATCGTCGGCTATTTCGAGCATGGCAAACGCTCCGGTCGTTGGAAGGAGTACTACAAAGGCACCGACAAGCTCTGCCGCACCGAGCACTGGCGCGACGACAAGCTCAACGGCATCCGCACGCGCTACGACCGCGATGGACGGGTGATCGAGACCATCCTCTTCAAGAACGGCCAGGCCGTCACCAAGACGAACATCGACCATGAGAAAGCCTTGCGCCATGTGCGCACCCCGCTCGATTCCGCGACGGTATTCACCGAGGTCTTCACCGAAGAAGGTTCATTGATCGCGGCAGGAAAGGAGCGCATCCACAATCCCGAAGGCCTGCAGTGGTTCCAGAACATCGAGCTCACCGCGCTCAACACCTTCGCCATCACCGCCCGCAATGGTGCACCACGTCCGGAGGAAGGCGTGTTCGTGCAGCGGTCGCGGCATTTCCAATTTGATGGGTCCATGCAGCAGATCCCCGGCTCACACGCCTTGGTGCAGTACAAGAAGGAAGGCGCGTGGATCTACTACAAGGATTACCTGAGCATGCCGTGGCCCGCTGGCACGGCCGCCAGTGCCGAGCAACGATTCTCCAACGGATACAAGCACTTCGGCCCGGAGATCCATTCGAAGATCGCCCGCTACGATCACCTGGAGCTAAGGGCCAGCTATGATTCCATGCACGTGGTATACAGGGATGATCACATGGTGGATTTCTTCGGCTATGCGCCGAGCAAGCAGGATCACTTGCAGTTCACCTACCATCCTTCATTCCCGGATCATGTCCTGTACACACAG
>JADZGG010000362.1 GCA_020854015.1 Flavobacteriales bacterium | reverse complement strand
TGAAGCACGGAAGAACGAATTGATGATCGATGCGGCCGGTAAGCGCCAGCGCGCGCGGGAAGCGAATCTGCGTGCGCACGCGGCATGGACCGCGGGCAAAGACCTCGGCGCAGAGCACGCGACCGCCCAGCAGGCAGCCGCCACAGCCACCAAGTTGTCCACCGAGCTTAGTGCCTCGGTGCATGCGAACAATGACGATCGAACGCTGACGAGCTTGAAGGAATTGAAGACCCGCCTGGACCTGAAGAACGGTCCGGAGGGCGCACTTGATGCCACTGAACGGACGCGTCGGGCCGCAATGGAGTTGGACAAGGATGCGGCGAAAGCCCTACAGCAGACGCTCGCAAAAAGCGAGGAGGAAAGTGAGCTGGTCGACCGCATCAATCGACTGAAGCGTGAACAGGAGGCGACCGGTGGAAAAGTCAAGAAGGAAGAGCTTGGTCGCGAGATCACCCAACTTCAGGAACAGCTCGGCTACCTCCATGAGGAAGTGAACACGGCCGTGGAGAGGTCACGCGCTGCTGAGAAACAGGCGAACGTTGCCAAGGGGCAGGCGCAGTTGACCCGCTACTTGGTGGAGCGCACGGACGGGTCGCCTGTCACCGCGCTTGACCAAGCAAGCATTACCGCCCTCGAGCAGAAGATCGGAGGGAATGATTCGCGGATACAGAGCATCGCCATCGACGAACGATTCGATGCACTGATCGCCACGGAAACGGAAGAGGCCCAGCGTAGTGTCTTTGACTGGCAATTGCAAGGCACCGGCGCAGCGCTCTCATCCGACCGCCAGGCCACGCAGGTGGCTCCGCGAGATGCTTCCGCAGGTGCCGAGCGCATGGCCGGGACCACGGTCGGCATAGGGACCGATGGGACCTCGCAAGGAGAGCTGCGACAAGGTGTTGTGGCTGATGTGCCGGTGAGCAACGACGGTGGCAACGGCGAGCAGAACCTAGCATCCAATGCTGCTGATCGAGAACGTGCGAGCACCACTGGTGTGACCGAGCAGCCGGCGACCAACGCGGATCCGGCGCTGAACCCGACCGTGACCGCAAGCGATCAGAGCCCGAGCTCCGCCGGAACCGAAGGACAGCCTTCCGTGAGCGCGGAAACGGCGGTGAACCTGGGAGCGACGGTTGTTGGAACACAAGGCGCAGGTGCGAATGGGTCGGATGCACAACAACCCACCACCGGTCCGGACCAAGGACCTGCAGGAACCGGAACGGGCACTGCGGAGCGGACCACTACGGAGGCTGCGCTCGCGAATGGGTCCACTGGGCAGGAACCTCGAAGCACGAACACCGCTTTTTCCGATCCTTCCAGCGGAACTGAACGCCCGGCCACCACGACGTCGACCGAGCTTGCCGTGACCGATCGACCGACCACGGGTCAAGTGCCAGCACGTACCGACGAAGAGCTTGTTTCCATGCGAGGTGTTGGGCAGTTGCCAGGTGGTGACTCGCTCAGTGGTGCGGTGACCGAACAGGTTGTTGAAGGCGCTTTGCCCGAGCGCGATTTCATGGACGCCAATGACCTGGCCGAGCTGAAGCAGCTGCGCGAAGCGGAACGCAACAAGGCACGTCGAGATAGCCTTGACCAGCGGATCGCGGAATTGGAGAAGCGGATCCGCGACGAACGTGCCGCCGAGGCTACGCAGTCACCGGTGGTTGAGGTGCCTGAAGAGGAGGTCTTGGGAGACGCGAAAGTGTTCGTGCCAACGATCTCTTCCAACGAGCTGGCGAACGTGTTGTTCCCGGATTACGTCGGTGATCGCGAGCACATCGCCAACAGCACGCTGGATGCGCAGGAGAAAGCGCTCAGCCTTCACGGGCTTGAGCTGATGCTTGCGGATAGTGCCGAAGCGGAGACCACACGTCAGTTGGCCCTGATCGAAGTTGACCCCGCCAAGGCTCCGGAAGTATTGCCGCGCGTGGAGCGCCTGCGTCAACTGAAGGAAGAGCACATCAAGGAAGCCGACCGGATCCTTGAGAGTTCGCAGCAGGAGTATGCTGCGCAGGAGACCCGTGCCTTGGAGCAGGCTGTCCAAGGACAGGTTGACGATCAGCTCGTTGCCGATCGACCGGCCGCTGCACAGCGATCCTCCATCACCCATGTGGACCATTACGTCAGCGTTCAGCCGGACGAGTTCATCTACGAAAGCGTCGTGGAGCACCGTTCGTCCAAGGTGGGCGAGGCTGTTCAATTGAAGGACCGCGATCTGGAGCGCATGGTCGAACTAGGTGATCGCATCGATTCCCTGGAAACCGTGCTGGAGACCATGCCCCGTGGCAAGGAATGGGACAAGGTCCGCAAGAACGCCGACCAGCTGATCGACGACGAGGTGATCCTGCGTACCGAGATGGGCCAACGGATGGCCTACATCAGCAAGGAGGAGTACAAGGCCGGTCAGGATAGCCTGAAGGAAGTGGTGTCCGCCGTTGCGGGCAAGGGCATTGCGCCCAGCGAACCCTTGGTGTTGTTGTCCCACGAGTTGGAACAGGAGGCCAAAGCCCACTTCGAGAAGGCGCTAGGCTTCCGCAAGACCGCGGACCGCAGCGAGGATATCGTTCAGCGGGACGACCTTTACCGTAAGGCCTATCAGGAGGAATTGGAAGCACTTCGCAGCCTTGACAAGGCGATCACAGTGAACGCCTTCATGCTGAGCGAGGATCACAAGCGCGGTGAAACGCTGAGCTATGCGGAGGTGGAGCAGCGCATGTTCGGCGGTGATGAGCTCTCGGCTGATGGCCAACAATTGGCACAGGTCCCGACCGTCTCGATCGAGTCGAACGTTCGCACGCTGCCGCTGGAGCCAGAGGTCACGACCCTGTCCGGTGCAGCAGTTGACAGTTCGAACACGACCGCCGCGCAACAACCGGTTCGTTCCGCTGAGCAGGCCCCTGCCAACCTGGCCTTGTACCAGCAGTACATGACCACGGATCAGTCGGCCATGGTCGGAGGGAACGTGACGGCTGAAGACGTGAGCGCCCTTGCATTGGGTTCCAAGCAGGCGAAGTTGGAGGCTCAACGGTTGGAGCAGCGTTCGCTGGAGGTGGGCGATCAGGCGCTTGCCACCCGGGACAGCTTGACGAATGCGAAGAAGCGTGACCGCGAACGCCTGACCGAGGAGGCTGTCCGCTTGCAGCAGATGTCCGACTCGCTTCACCAGGCATCATTGGCCATGGACCAGCGTTCTCAGCAGTTGGAGCTTGAGCAGCGCAGTGCGGCGGAGTCACTTGCGTTCAAGGAGCGCTTGAACAAGTACTACTACCTCGGCAACGAGGAACAGCGAATGGTGCAGAGCGAGGCCGATCCCAGTCGCTACTTCATGGCACGCAGCAAGGCGTTGGAACAACAGCAACAGGCTGCTTCGGATAAGGTGGAGGCCCAAGGCAGCCATCAGCTCGCGGACACGCTCGTGGCCCAGGCCACCGAACTCCTTGGCAGCCCTGATCAGCCCGATGGACGTGTGAGCGAGCAACGTATCGCGCAGGCCAAGCAGCTGAACGACCGCGCTGTGGAACTGCATGACCGTGCTGATTCGCTCAGTGGTGCCGCCGCCCGGTTGAACGCTTCCGCCGATCTGAACGATCGCCAAGCAGCGCTCTTGTTGCAAGGCATGCCGGCTGAACGTTCGACCGAGCTCATGGCCCTCGAGCAGCGCACGCGCCGCACGGATGCCATTCTCGCTGAGTCCCGCGCGCTGATCGCGCAAGTGGATTCGATCCGGGAGAAGGAGCTTCGTGAGCGGACCGCTTCTGCCGGAACTCAACAGGTGGCCGCCCGGACCACTACCGAACAGCCAGTCGTCTCGGAGGTACCGCCGGCGGCGGAACGCGTTGCAGATGCGGTCGCTCCGATGGAGCGGGTGTCGACACCGCGTCCGGATCCTATTGTGCCCAGCGTGGCCTTCCGAATGCCGGAGGTCCTGACCAACGACATCTTCGGTTTCCGCGCTGCGGATGTGGCTCCTCAGCCGATACTCAAGGACCAACCGATGCCTGAAGGTGTGGTCTACAAGGTACAGATCGGAGCCTTCAAGAACGACATCCCCGAGGAACTGTTCCGCGACATGTTGCCGGTGATGGGCGAAACCACCGCCTCGGGCGTGACCCGCTACACCGCTGGTCTATTCACCACGCCGGAGGGTGCGGAGCGTGCGCAGAAGCTGGTGCGTGAGCGCGGTTACCGCGATGCCTTCGTGGTCGCCTATGACGATGGTCGTCGCGTTTCGCTGGCGCAGGCCCGTCAGTCAGCTATGCCGCTTCCCGCTGGCGGCACCGTGGCCCAGGCCGCACCAGCGGTCGATCGCCCTGCCGCTGTGATCCAGGCACCGGTGAACGCGGCTTCCGCAGTACAGCCCATCGATGATGCTCAGGTGTTGGCGAGCTACCCTGCCACCGCCGAGGACCTGCTGAAGCAGTTCGCGCCGCCCACCGATGCCACGGCCTACTACAACGACCCGACGGCCGCTCCTGCGCGTCAGGTGGAGACCGTCAAGGGCCTCTTCTTCACGGTTCAGGTCGGTGTGTACAGCAAGCCCACCGCGCTCGACAAGCTCTTCAATATCACACCCCTCAACAGCGAGCGCACCGAGACCAACAAGATCCGCTACACCACGGGAGTGTTCCTGGACATGGACAAGGTGCGCTTGCGGAAGGATGAAGCCGTGTCGCTGGGGGTGAAGGATGCCTTCATCACCGCCTATTTGAACGGTAAACGCATCCCCATGCGTGATGCGAGGGCGCTGTTGCAGAAGTTCGGTCCCAGCGTGCTGGCCGACCCCACCATCGCTACGCACTGATCGTCCGTTCGACTTTCGGATGATCTACTTTTGGGCCACCATTCCGGTAGCCCATGTCGCATCTTCTTTCGCCCGAGGAAGCCCTGTTGGACGAGGTGCTCTTTGAGAGCGGCCCGTTGCGTGAGATCATTCTGCACAACGACGACGTGAACACCTTCGATCATGTCATCACAAGCTTGATGGAGGTCTGCGGACATGACCCTATCCAAGCTGAGCAATGTGCGTGGATCGTACATTACAGAGGCAAGTGCAGCGTGAAGCGCGGCACATTCGACCAATTGGAACCTCGCTGCACCGCTCTCCAGGACCGCGGCCTTAGCGCTGACATAGAAGGATCTTGGACCGATCGATGAAAGTGGCTCTTGTCCTAGGGGCCATTGTGCTGCTGCACGCGTGTGCCAAAGTGCCCATCACGGGCCGCCGCCAATTGAACTTGGTGAACGAAGGGGAGATGATGGGCATGGCCCTGACCCAATACCAGCAGTTCCTTGGGGAGAACGCACCGCTGCCCGCCAGTGATGCCCGGGTGAAGATGGTTCGTGGTATCGGAGAGCGCTTGGCCGCTTCGGCCACGAAGTACTTGAACGAGAACAAGGCCGGGGACCGCGTGGCCGGATTCCAATGGGAGTTCAACGTCGTGAATGACAACACCGTCAATGCCTGGTGCATGCCCGGTGGCAAAGTGGTGGTGTACACCGGCATTCTCCCCGTTACGCAGGATGAAGCAAGTCTTGCGGTAGTGATGGGGCACGAGATAGCCCATGCCATCGCACGCCATGGCAACGAGCGCATGAGCCAGGGTATGGCCGTTCAAGGTGCAGGAATGACCTTGGAAGTGCTGGCTGCCCAGAAACCAGGGTACGCGTCCGACCTTTTCATGCAGTCCTATGGGATCGGTTCCCAGCTCGGAATGCTTGCTTACAGCCGTAAGCATGAGAGCGAGGCCGACAAGATGGGCCTTGTTTTCATGGCCATGGCCGGCTATGACCCACGCGTGGCACCGAAGTTCTGGGAACGCATGAGCGCCCAAGGCGGCGCAGCTCCCCCCGAGCTGCTCAGCACGCACCCCAGCGACGAGACCCGGATCCGCGACCTCGAGGCCTACATGCCTGAGGCCCTGAAGTATTACAAGCCATAGTCGGGCACTTCGCTCAACTTTACGCCCATGTCCAAGTGGCGTGAAGTCGGGAACACACTGGCGATGCTCCTGCGAGGCGCTGGTGGTTTGATGAAGCCCCTGTCCCGTGCAGTACTGCTGGTCTGTGGAGCCGTGCTGCTGGTCATGGTCGTATTGGCCTTCACACGCCTTCCGTTCGATGCGCATCGGGCATTAGGCCTGTCGGGTGAATGCAGGGAAGCACCTGAGGTCGTGGTGGTCCTCGGTGGAAGCGGCATGCCTTCAGGTCCCGAGCTGCTCAGGCTCCAACATGCGGCGGCTCTGGCCAATGTGCTCATTGAGGCACCCGTGATCGTGGTCCACCCACCGGACACCGGGGTCATGCGTCTAATGGTCGCTGAACTTGTCCTTCGGGGCGTCGCACCTGCCCGCATCCATCCCGTGTTGAAGTGTGCGAACACGCGCGAACAGGCTTTTGCAGTGCATTGTGCTTTCCCGCGCTTTGCGGGATCTTCGATCGCATTGGTCACCGCCCCTGAGAACATGTACCGCAGCGTTCGGACCTTCGAGAAGGTCGGCTTCAGCGCTGTTTGTGGTGAACCTGCTTGGGACAATCCCATGTTCATCGACCTGGACTATACGCACCGCGGGATAGGGGGGAAGGACTGGGTGCCGGATGTAAGCGACGATACAGGAATACGCTACACTTTCTGGAACTACCTGAAACTGGAGATCACCTGCTTGCGCGAGTACGCCGCCATTACCTATTACTGGCTCAACGATTGGATCTGAGCGAACACTTGCGCCTCAATTCCAAAGGATGACTATATTCGCAGCCGTTTTTAGCACTCGTAGCTCAATTGGATAGAGCACCTGACTACGGATCAGGAGGTTTGGGGTTCGACTCCCTACGAGTGCACGAACGATGAAGGCGCCCCAGTGGCGCCTTCATTCATTTCGGACCTCAAGGGCCCGATACCTTGGTCCTCCGATGACCCCGTTGTTCGCCCGATCCCGACCATGGTGGCTGGTCCTTTTGCTGCCCGTGGTAGCTACCAGCGTACTCTATTTGGCTTGGGACTTCCAGGGGCTGTACAACCAGGACGCGCATTCCTACCTGCGCTTGGCCAACGAACTGACCGCCTGGTGGAAGGGGGGAGGTCCTCCCGGTCAGGCGTATTGGCCGCTCGGCTTTCCGGCCGCGGGTGCCATACTCTCCTTTCTGATAGGGAACACCTTGCTCGGCCTCAGGTTGGTCACTGTGTTCTCGTGGATCATGGCTGTGCTGGCGTTCCGGCGCATCTTGCTTGATATTGGGGCTGATAGGGCAAGGGCTGGGCTCTACACGGCGCTCACGATCGGTACTTCGCCCTTCCTTCTGCGCCACGGTGTGGTGGTGATGAGCGACGTACCCGCGATCGGATTGGCGCTCTGGAGCCTGCGCCACGGGTTGCGCTCCAAGGATCTGCGCGACACGCTCATCGGAATCGCATTCGCTGCAACCGCGGTCATGGTCCGCCTGCCCATGCTGGTGTGGGTGGCGCCGGTGCTGATGTTCTCATGCCTTCGGGCTTTCCAACGTGCTACCGTCGGTCAACGTGTGCTTTTGACGGCCATGCTGGTCACGGGCGCTGTCGTGGTCAGATGGGTGGTGGCGGGTGCCTTGGCGCATCCGCTGGGCTTGCAGCTTCTGCCAGGGAACTTGTTCCGCAGTGCCTTCGACACGGTTGACGGTCAGCACCGCTTCCTGGTCCCGAACGCTCTGTATGTCTTGAAGCCGCTCTGGCATCCCGGGTTCCTGCTCCTAGCACCGCTGCTCTGGCCTTTCCTTCGCCGTGGTGATCTGCGCTCAAAGCTTGCTTTGCTCAGCTTTGCCACGGCCGGTGGCTACTTGTTGTTCCTGGGCATGCTACCTGATCAGAACGACCGACTTTGCTTGCCCGCCTTGCCATGCGTGGCCTTGGTGTTGTGGGCCGCGTTCGATCGGGTCATGTTCCGTTACGGTGGTCGACGTATCTGGCGAATGGCCGTTCCCTTGGTCGTGGCGGTGCAATTGGTCCTTTTCGCCCGCGCCATTGCACCCTTCGTGCAGCAGGACCGCACACAGCGCGAATTGGCGGAGTGGGTGAAGGGGGCAGGGGCAACGACCGTCTACACCTTCGGAGTGGACCAAGCCCTTCGGAGCTATGGCTTTTCGGGGAGCACGATCGACCTCTGGCAGAACGAAGTGGAGCACTTCAAGCCAAGTGCGCTGGTGCTTTTCAACCCTGATGCGAACGCTGAGCAATGGAAGGGGCGGACACCGATGCAGAACTGGCAACGGGCCTTGGTACAGGGGGCGGATACCGTGGGAACACGGCCTGACGGCTGGGTGCTGTTGCGGGTCCGTTGATCAGTTCCAGACCACCTCTGTTGGGGGCTTTTTCAGGCGCTTCCAAATGAACCAGCCGAAGGCTGCTGCGATCAACAGGCCGACCACAATGGTACCCGTGGGTCCTAGCGTTTCCGCGACACCCCAGAGGATCGCCTTCAGCCACGCGCGCCGACCATGGATGTCCATGTCCTCGCCGCGTTCCAAGTCCTTCGCGATGCCATACGTGACGGCGGTCAGAGCCAAGGTCACCAGCAGGCCGATCATACCATTGCCGATCGCCTTCCAGGTGCCTGCGGAGCGTTCGCTCTGTTTCATTCCCCTTGAACCGGCTAAAAAGGTCGTCACCTGTTCAGCATCCCGATCCGTTTTGAACTCCGCGCTGAACTTCTGCACTTTGCCTTTTTCGTCGTACCACTCGAAATGCACGGTATCATCGCCTGTGAGCAGGGACATCTGGGTGATGCCGGCGATGGGGATCTTCTTCATGCGTTCCAGAAGACCCTTCTTTTCGATCGAATTGAAAAAGGTCCCGGGCGAGTCGTGCCCTTTGCTGCTGATATGGACCTGACCGTTAGCCACCATCAGTGACTTCCAGTTCTCCTCATCAAGGCGGTATACAAGATTCTCCATGGGGTGTCAGCTGGCTTTGT
>JADZGG010000361.1 GCA_020854015.1 Flavobacteriales bacterium | reverse complement strand
TTTTTCCACCGCCGGTGGGCAGAAGTGCGAGCGTATCCCGACCTGCCATCACGTGGTCGATCACCCTGGACTGAACCGGCCTGAACGAGGAGAATCCCCAGGTCTGGCGCAGCACGTCGAGAATATCCCGGGGTTCGGAGGTGTGCACGAGGTATCCTTTATAGGGTGCTGGCGTATGAGGTCCCGGTCCATCCGCGTGCGAGATGCACCGATGGTTACATTTGCCACCTAGCACAACCTCCCGCGATGATCACGACCGGGCAAAAGATAGCGATCGAAGAGACCAAGCGTTCCCGGTTGCCGGAGACGGACCTTGACCAGGTGAAGTTCGGTCGCACCTTCAGTGACCACATGTTCGTGATGGACTATGTGGACGGTGAATGGCGTGAACCACGCATCACGGAGTTCACGGACCTGCAGATGAGCCCGGCCTGCTTGGTGCTCCATTATTCGCAGACCATCTTCGAAGGCCTCAAGGCCTACAAGAGCGCAGACGGCAAGGTGAACCTGTTCCGCCCGCAAGCGAACATCGCACGGATGAACCGCAGCGCGCACCGCATGTGCATGCCGGCCATCCCGGAGGACCTGTTCCTGGACGCGTTGGTGACGCTGGTGAACAAGGACCGCGGCTGGATCCCGGGCGATGCCGAAGGCGCGCTCTACATCCGTCCGTTCATGTTCGCGGCCGATGAGTTCATCGGTGTGCGCACCAGCGAGACCTACAAGTTCATCATCTTCACGTGCCCCGTGCGGGGATACTATTCCGAAGCGGTACGGGTCAAGATCGAGACGCATTACAGCCGTGCGTTCCCCGGGGGCACCGGTGAGGCGAAGTGCGGTGGCAACTACGCAGCAAGCCTCTTTCCAGCCAAGCTGGCCCACGACAAGGGCTACCACCAGCTGGTGTGGACCGATGGCGTGGAGCACAAGTACATTGAGGAGAGCGGTACCATGAACGTGTTCTTCCGCATCGGCGACACGCTCATCACCCCTGATACCGACGGGACGATCCTGCACGGCGTAACGCGCGACAGCATCATTCAGCTGGCCAAGCGTGAGAACCTGAAGATCGAAGTGCGCCAGGTGACGGTGGAGGAAGTGGTGAACGCCCTTCGCAACGGAACGATGATGGAAGCCTTCGGTGCCGGCACCGCCGCGACCATCGCGCACATCAAGAGCATCGCCTTCGAGGATGCGGAGTACGAGCTGCCCCCCTTGGAGCAACGCACCTTCGCCAACCAGATCGGTCAGCAGCTCGACGACATTCGCCGTGGACGCGCCACCGAGACCTTCGGGTGGATGGTGCCTGTGCGCTAAGGCAGATCAATATTCAGAAGAGAGGCCGGGTGACCGGCCTTTTTTCATGTGCGCCGCAGACCCGAGATGCTGTCCGGGATGACGACGAGTCCCGGTAAGGTGAGCACCAGGTGGGCCGGGCTTTGCTCACCGAGAACAATGCCCAGACAAACGCTGAACACCAAGGCCAGACCGAAGCACAGCCCGGTGACATGCAGTCCGATGAACACGGTCCGTTCGGCGCGGGTCGGTGGTCGTTCACGACGCATCGGACGCTGGTCGTTGCGTGAGATGGGAGCGTTGTTGAAGGCAGTTCCCCTTTCTGGTTTCGGTTCCCGATCGTGATCCCATTCCATCAGCACCATGTATGCGGCGTAAGCGCTGCGGAAGTGCTCGGCGGCGTTGGGTGAGGGATCGCGGTCCGGGTGGTGCTTCATCGCGAGCCTCCGGAAGGCCCGCTTGATCTCTTGCCGTCCGGCGTTCGGGGTGATGCCGAGCGTGTGGTAAGGGGAGTTCGGTTCTGTACGCATGCCTTTCGGTGTGTTGGTCGGACCTATTCTTGCAGTGCGCTTATGCGATCATGCGGCACTCGGTATCTTGAAGAAGGAACGAAAGAACTCGGTGATGCGTATTCTGCTCGGCTTCCTGTTCACCGCAATGCTTGTCGGCGGGCTTTCCGCCCAGAGCGGCAGCGTGCGCGGCCTTGTGCTCGATAGCACAGATGGACATGCCGTTAGTGACGCGCAGCTCGGTTGGGTCGGGGAGGGGGGCGTGGTGATCACAGATGCGGAAGGACGCTTCGTTCTTCCCATGCGCAATGCAGGCACCCGGCTGGAAGTAACGCACGTGGCCTACGGGACCAAGCAATTGGTATTCAAAGGGGACAAGAGCCTCACCGATGGCCGCTGGGTCATTTGGCTCGGTTCACGCACCGTCGAACTGGAGCCGGCCGAGATCAAGCGAGCAAAGCCCGAGGTGATCTTCGAGCGCAAGGACGTACATGCCGCCGACCTCTTCATCAACGGGGATGGGTTGTGGGTGCTGGCCTATCAACAACCACGAATGCTTCGCGCTGAAGCGGACCAGAGCATCGAGATCCTGCGCGATGTGCGGCTGGTGCTGTTGGATACGCTGTACAAGGAGAAGGCGACCGCCGCGCTGCAAGAGGATGTACTGGGGCTCTATCACGACCTGCGCGACATGCCGATCGTGCGCGGCACCGGACAAGCCTAGGGTGCAGCGTTGCAGGATGGGTCACTTGCGCTGATGCCCTTTTCCCTGGACCGCCTCGACAAGGCCGTTCTGCCGTGGACCGACTCTATTCCCGATTGGGTCTTGGGCACAGCCAAGGACGATGTGGTCCCACGCGTGGACCATGTTGCGCTCGCACCAGCGTGGGACAGTTCGGCGGTGATCGCTTGTGTGGTTGACAGCTTCATGATGCAACTGTTCCGCAGCGAGTACAAGTACCTCAGTGGCCACGACAAGGTGATCGCCATGGACCTTGCGCGGGACTTCCGCACGGACCCCGAGACGGTGGCGGGCTATATGGCCGGGTTCGACAAGAACATCTGGTTCAAGCCAGTGTACGCGCCCATGTTCGTGGTGCAGGATACCTTACTGGTCTTCGATCATTGCCAGGGCCGTATGCGGAAGTATGATCATGCCTTCAAGCAAAGAGGCGAGGCGCCGATCAGCCACCACCTGAACAAGAAAGGCCGAGACTGGAAGGGCAGGTTGCTGCAGGACCGCCGCACAGGAACGATCTACGCGCAATACGAACGCTTCGGGCAGAGCTGGTTGCAGACCATCGATCCACACAATGGGGACATGGGGGCCATCACACGGCTCACGTACAAGTACCCCGAGAAGGTGCAGGTGTTCGATGGATACGTCTACTACATCCATAGGCCCTTCGAGTCGCTGCAGAAGCGGACCATCTACCGCGAGCGCGTGCGCTGAACTACTGAAGTTCCTTGTGTCGTTTCGGAAAGTCGGACCACACGACGGAGCCGAGCCCCATGCTGGCCTCGGCCCATGAATCGATGGGAAGGTCGATGCGAACGATGGCGCACGTGGGGATCTCTCCCAGGTCCGCATCACCGAGGTATTCCACCAACTCGCTCAATCCCGGGTTGTGTCCGAAGAGCATCACACGTTTCGCACTGTCGGGCAGTTGCTCGACCCGCTTGATCAGGGTCGGAAGGTCCGCGAGGTACATCAGGCGATCCTCCTGCACGGCGGAGCGTTCCTTTCCCATGGACTTGGCGAAGAGATGAGCGGTGGACAAGGCGCGCACGGCGGTGCTGCTCATCAAAAGGTCCACTGGTTCGTTGCGCGAGCTGAACACCTGGGCCATGAACGGAGCATCGCGTTGCCCCCGGTCGTTCAAGGGGCGATGGAAGTCGTCAGCGCGGGGATCGTCCCAGCTGCTCTTGGCGTGACGCGTGATGTACAAGGTGCGCATGCCTTCGGTCAGCGATGGTTGGTCAACGCTGTGAACGAAAGGTAATGGCGACGTCGCTACTTACGAAGCGTTGTAGTGCTTCAGGCCGTCGAACAGGCCGTTCAACAACACCTGCGGGTCGGGGCTGAGGGGAAGCTGCAACTGCGCGTGCTTCGCATCGCTGAACTGGTTCGCGTTGCGGAAGCCTTTCGAGAGGTTCAGGAACAGCGTCTCTGGATAATTCCCCGTGAAGTGCAATTGGTAGACCGTTCCACCGGCCATGCGTAGGGTGTAGCGGGGATAGAGGTTCAACTCGTTCTTCCACATGTGGTCCTGTTCCAGCACATGGCCTTCGATGCGGAGGTCACTGGACCATTCATCCAACATGTAGTTCAGGACATCCTCCACGAACACTTCAGGATCGGTGGGCAGCTGGTGCTGGCGGAAATCGATGGGGGCGAGCAAGCGCGCGCGTGTGCGGCGAAGCGCAGTGGTAAGGTCGTTGAGCTGGGCGATGTAGGGCATGTTCTCCTCGTTCTGGCCGTTGGCAAAGTAGAGGAGTGCAGCATGCCGTGCACGTGTCAAGCCAAATGGTTATGCACGATCGATCCCACGATCTCCCAAAGCCGAAGGCCGCTCCCTTACGGGCAACGGCCTTCAACGCCTGCGGTCATCCTGTTGACGATCAGCCTTGTGGGGCCTTCGCCTTCCTTCCTTTCCCGTGCCCGTTCTGCTCTTTCTCGTCGATGGGTTTGCGGAACACGATCTTGCCGTCGAAGACATCGATCACCTGTGGCACTCCGGTCTCGATGGTGCCAGCGATGATCTGGCGGCTCAGTTCGTTAAGCAGTTCCTTCTGGATCATGCGCTTAATGGGGCGCGCGCCGAACTGCGGGTCGTAGCCGGTGTGTACGATGTGGGCGATCAGTTCGGAGCTGGGGATCAGGTGGATGTCCTTTTCGGCGAGCTTCTGGGTCAGCATCTGCAACTGCAGCACCACGATGCCACGCACATCCTCCTTGCTGAGCTGGCGGAACATGATCA
>JADZGG010000360.1 GCA_020854015.1 Flavobacteriales bacterium | reverse complement strand
CCTTGTAGGTGGCCCCGAGCGCTTGTGCCGTGTCCTCGATCAGCATCACGTTCTTCTCCCTGCACACGGCCAGGATGCCGTCGAGATCGGCGGAGGCACCGCACATGTGCACGAGCAGAACGGCCTTGGTCTTGGGCGTGATGGCGGCGCGGATGCCTTCGGCGCTGAGGCAGAGCGTCTCGTCGATCTCGGCGAACACGGGGATGGCCCCGGCGAAGAGCACGGCCTCGATGGTGGCCACGAAGGTGAAGGGCGGCACGATGACATGGTCGCCGTAGCCCACACCACAGGCCGCGAGCATGGAACTCACGGCCGTGCTGCCACTGCTGACAGCCAGCGCGTGCTTCGCCCCAGTGAACTTCGCGATCTCGGCCTCGAACTCCTTCGCCTTCCAGATGCCCTGGCGCTGCGCGTCGTGGTTGTATCGGAACAGGACGCCCGTGTTCAGGACGTCCATCACTTCCTTGCGTTCCTCGTCTCCGAAAAGCTCTGTGCCGGGCATGGGTGTGCGTGTTGCTGCGGCAAAGGTAGCGGCCCGGCGCCGTGGCTCAGCGGCCGCTCAATGGGCGTACACCTGCCCGTTCCACCACACCTTCACCTTCTTGTTCGGCATGTTCAGCAGCAAGGTGCCCCGGTCGAAGGTGAAGTCCTGAAAGGTCTCGCGCTGTATGGCCACCTCGCTCTTGCCTTGGCGCCACACCTTCACGGCCCTGTTCACATCCACGTAGGCGAGTGTTCCCCAGGAAGCCTTCCACTGCTCAGGCCAATAGTTCTCCAGCTCCTGCAGCTGTCCGTTGGCGAAGGCCTTCAGCCGGTCGCGGTCCTTGATGATCACCAGGCTATCCACCACGTAGTACTCCTGCGGCTCGTAGGTGTACGCGGTGTAGACCTTGGTGCCGCTCAGCACTTTCAAGGAGCCGCTCATGTCCACATAGGCCATCACGCCCTTGCCCATCTTGAAGCTCTTGGGCATGATCGGCTCCAGGTCGATGATCTCGCCGCGCAGGAAGGCGTGGAAGCCGTTGTCCTGTGAATCCTGGTAGACCACCATGTCCAGCGCAGCCTCGTAGGGCACTTCGTTGGCCTGGGGTGTCAGCTCGGAGATGTCGCCGTGGTAGAAGACCTTCAACGTGTTCTCGATGTTGGTGACCCAGGCCACCAGGTTGTCACCGGTCTTCCAGCTGTGCAGTGGGTTGTTGGCCAAGGCATCCTCCAGCTGGATGTTCTCCCCTTCGTATCGCACGTTGATGGTGCGCTGGGCCTCATCGTACCACCCAACGATGCTATCGTCCACCGCCCAGTTGCCGGTGTTGTAGCACAAGGGGATCACCTCGCCATGGTCGTAGAGCTTCAGTGACGTGGCGAGCTTGTAGGCCATCAGGTGGTCCGTCGCCTTGAATTCCGCAGCGCTGCGGTCCAAGGTGACGGTCTTCCCATTGGCGTACATCTTCAGGTCGCTGTTGTTCGAGGAATAGAAGACGGACCGGTCACCCATCTGCACCGACCGTGGCGGCAGGTTCTCCAGCTGGGTGAAGGTGCCCTTGTCGAACACGTGGAAGCGGTCCATGTAGTCGGTGAAGGCGGCGAGGCCTTGGGCGGTGGCGGCCGTGCTGGTCCACAGGGAAAGGGCGACCAGAGGAAGAAGGGAGCGTGAGCGCATACGGTTCATCAGTGACGTGCAAGATAGCCGCTGTCAAGGACCGGGCCAGAGCGGCTATTTTCGGACCATGCGCGGAGCCCTCGCCCTTACCAACCTCTCACTGGCCTTGGGCCTCCCGTTCACGGCGAAAGCCCAGGTCGACCTGCCCGTCTTCGGCAAGCAGGACGTGCTCAACGGCTACGCAAAGGATGTGGAGGGTGAGATCCTCTCCTACTTCAGCGTGTACCCGGAGCATGCCACCACGGCTTTACTTACACGTTGCACGGATGGAGCGAAGGCGATCGCGTGGGAAACGGCCGCCGTGCCCTTCTCGGAACGCGAGTCGGTCCCTTACTACTACTTCAGCTGGATCGCGGCGCACAACAGCACCACCAGCGGTGGGGACCGGAACTTCGACCTCTACGTGAACGACCGGCTCGCGCTCACCTTCACCACCCATCACGATACCAAGCCGGACTCATGGTCTGCGGCTGCAGCTGACAGCACCAAGCTCGTCTTCGAGTTCAGCAAAGCGGACCGCCACGGCGATGCGCACGGCTTCGCGCATTTACGGGTGCCACGGAAGTACATCACGCCCGGCCAGCCGTTAAGGTTGATGGTGGTGGGCCACGCGCAGGATAGCCCGGACTGGTTCATGACCTTCCGGTACACGTTCGAGGAGAAGGTGGAGGTGGAAATGCTGCCCTTCGTTCACAAAGGTGGACTTACAAGGCCATTGCTGCTCTCTGTCATGCATTTCGGCGGTCCGGTCCAGTTGAGAATTCGCTTCGGAGAGAGCGAGGATCAGGTCTTTGTTGCACAGCATGGATTGCAAACGTTTGAAGCACCGATCGGGAATATGGATGGACATACACGCGTTCCGGTCCGTGTCCACCTGGGTAGGTCGCTGAGGATGGACACTGTGATCGAACTGCGCCCGGTCATCCACCGCGACATCCACCTCGTCCACCACAGCCACACCGACATCGG